>NZ_DHYX01000098.1:33143-39252 GCF_002414285.1 Clostridium sp. UBA5119
AAAATAACAGAAGAACAAGCAGAAGAAATTCTATCAAGAGTTAGTGGAACTACAGAATTAAGCTTATTAGATGATGTAGATTTAATAATAGAAGCTGCAGTAGAAAATATGGAAATCAAAAAACAAATATTCAGGGAATTAGATGAAATCTGTAAACCAGAAGCAATCCTGGCTACAAATACATCTTCGCTTTCTATAACTGAAATTGCTACTGCTACAAAGAGAGTTGATAAAGTTATAGGATTGCACTTCTTTAACCCAGCTCCAGTGATGAAACTTGTAGAAATCATAAAAGGAATGGGAACATCACAAGAAACATATGATGCAATGCATGAATTAGTTATTAACATATCTAAGGAGCCAGTTCAAGTAGAAGAAGCTCCAGGATTTGTAGAAAACAGAATTTTAGTACCTATGATAAATGAAGCTGTTTGCATCTATGCAGAAGGTATTGCAAGTGCTGCAGATATAGATAAAGCTATGATGCTTGGAGCGAATCATCCAATGGGACCTCTTGCGTTAGGTGACTTAATTGGACTAGATGTTTGCTTAGCAATCATGGATGTATTATATAAAGAAACTGGAGATTCAAAATATAGAGCACACAGCCTACTTAGAAAATTCGTTAGAGCTGGACAATTAGGAAGAAAAACTGGAAAAGGATTCTTCGATTATAGTAAATAATAATAGAGTAAAAATATTATAATAAAAGAGTAAAGAATAATTTATCTTTACTCTTTTGTTTATATGAAAATAAATTAAATATAATTAAAAAAATAAAAGATAGATAAAATTATAACAATGCATCTTATGATTTATTGTAGATTTTTAAAAATAAAAGAAGTATAGTTTAAAAGGAATCATTAGAAGTTTGGAAAAATAACTGGAATTAAAGAGGATGTTTATAAAAAATGGATTTATTTGCTTGAAAATTTATAATATTTAATTTACTATATGGTTGACTATAATTAAATAAAATTATAAAATATAAGTGTAACCGACACAATATATATTCATGTAAAGGATTTAAGTCGTATTATTTAAGGATATATGGAGATTTAAGTTAGTTTATTGGACAAGTGTAATGTGGTAAAGAATCCTATCATTATTGCGCTGTTTATTTTTGCGTTTGTAACCACTATGTTAAATAAATATCTAATGTTCATATATAAATTTCAATGAAAATAGTATAATATTATATTTGGCAAAGGATATGAATTAAAATGGTGAAATATTAAATTCATATAAAAACAAAATATGTTTAAAATACGGAGGAAAGTACTATGTATAAAATTGTTGAAAAGAAAATTTTGGCACCTTCAATATTTATGATGAAGATTTTAGCACCAAGAGTAGCTAAATCAGCTCGTCCAGGTCAATTCATTATAATAAGAATGGATGAAAAGGGTGAGAGAGTACCTTTAACAGTATGTGACACAGATGTAGAAAATGGAACAGTATCAATAGTTGTACAAACAATTGGATGTACTACAAAAGCTATGGAACAATATGAAGAAGGGGATTCTTTCTTTGACTTTGTTGGACCTTTAGGAATGCCTTCTGAGCTTTTAGAAGAAGACAAAGATAAGCTAAAAAATGAAAAAATAATGTTTATATCAGGTGGAGTTGGAGCTGCACCAGTATATCCTCAAGTAAAATGGTTACATGAAAACGGAATTAAAGCTGACGTAATCATGGGATTTAAAAATAAAGAAATGGTTATTTTAGAAGAAGATATGAAAAATGTTGCAGACGATGTTTATATAGCAACTGATGATGGTAGCTATGGATTTAAAGGAATGGTTACTAATAGATTAAAATCTTTGGTTGAAGAAGGCAATAAATACGATACAGTAATTGCTATAGGACCAATGATAATGATGAAATTTGTATGTAAATTAACAGAAGAATTAGGAATAAAAACAATAGTTAGTATGAACCCAATCATGGTTGATGGAACAGGTATGTGTGGTGCTTGTAGAATAACTGTTGATGGAGAAACTAAATTTGCTTGTGTTGATGGACCAGAATTTGATGGACATAAAGTAAACTTCGATGAAGCATTAAAAAGAACAACTATGTATAAGACAGAAGAAATACAAAAGGATTCTATACAAAAAGGATGCAAAGTAGGAGGAAATAACTAATGGATAGAATGAAAAGAACTCCAATACAAGAACAAGATCCAAAGGTAAGAGCAGCTAACTTTCAAGAAGTTTGTCTTGGTTACACTGAAGAAGAAGCAGTTCAAGAAGCTTCAAGATGTTTAAATTGTAAAAATAAACCTTGTGTATCTAAATGTCCAGTTGCAATAGATATACCAGAGTTTATTCATCACGTAAAAGAAAGAGAATTTGAAAAGGCTGCAAAGTCTTTAGATAGATATACAGCACTTCCAGCAGTATGTGGAAGAGTTTGTCCTCAAGAATTACAATGCGAAAGCAAATGTGTTCTTGGAATAAAAGGTGAGGCAGTAGCTATAGGTAAATTAGAAAGATTTGTAGCTGACTGGTCAAGAAATAATAACGTAGATTTAACTCAAGAAATTCAAAAGAAAGATAAGAGAGTTGCTGTAATTGGATCAGGTCCATCAGGAATAACTTGTGCAGGGGAGCTTGCAAAAATGGGTTATGATGTAACTGTATTTGAAGCTTTACATGAGCCAGGTGGAGTTTTACTTTATGGAATTCCTGAGTTCAGATTACCAAAGGATACCGTTGTTAAACATGAAGTAAACAACCTAAGAAAATTAGGAGTTAAAATAGAAACAAATGTAGTTGTTGGTAGAACAGTTACAATAGATGAATTAATGAATGATGAGAAGTTTGATGCTGTATTTATAGGATCAGGAGCAGGACTTCCTAAGTTTATGGGAATTCCAGGAGAAAACTTAAATGGAGTATTCTCAGCAAATGAATTCTTAACTAGAAATAACTTAATGAAAGCATTTAAAGATGAATATGCTACTCCGATTAAATCTGGTAAATGTGTTGCAGTAGTTGGTGGCGGTAACGTTGCTATGGATGCTGCTAGAACAGCTTTAAGACTAGGTTCAGAAACACATATAGTTTATAGAAGAAGTGAAGCTGAACTTCCAGCTAGAGTAGAAGAAGTACATCACGCTAAAGAAGAAGGAGTTATCCTTGATTTATTAGTTAATCCTACAGAAATCCTTGGGGATGAAAATGGTTGGGTTAAAGGAATGAAATGTGTAAGAATGGAACTTGGAGAGCCAGATGCATCTGGAAGAAGAAGACCACAAGTAATAGAAGGTTCTGAGTTTACATTAGACTGTGATACTGTTATTATGTCATTAGGAACTTCACCAAACCCATTAATTCCAGCTACAACTAAAGGCTTAGAAACTAATAAATATAAATGCATAGTTGCAGAGGAAGAAACAGGACTTACTTCTAAAGAAAAAGTATATGCTGGTGGAGATGCTGTAACAGGAGCAGCTACGGTTATACTTGCTATGGAAGCTGGTAAAAAAGCTGCTAAAGCTATTGATGATCAATTAAGTAAATAAGGCATCTTCAAAAAATCAAGCCATATTTTAAAGTTATGTGAAATTCTTTAAAATATGGCTTTTTTATATGATAAATATAGTATAATGAAACTGAAAACTAGTAGATTTCTAATACATTTAAAGAAATAGTTTTAGTCATAGATTTATGACTAAAAATATAATAAATAGAGTTCTTAGCTTCTCTGAAGGTTAGAACTAATTAATAGGAAAGTAGGGTGCATAAATATGTTATTAGATGTAGTAAAAAAATATTATGGAGAAGAATATGATTTAAACTGTGCAGAGACTATGCTGTATGCTGCTAATGAAGAATATGGTTTAAACTTAAGTAAAGAAACTTTTAAAACCATGGCTGCTTTCGGTGGGGGAATGGGTGTAGAATCCACTTGTGGAGTTATCACAGGAGCAATCTCTGTTCTAGGTATTTTATTTACAAAGGAAAGAGCCCATGAAAGTGATTATGTAAAAACCCTTACTCAAGAATTTATTAAAAACTTTAATAAAGAATGTAATTCATTAAACTGTGATAAATTAAAGGAATTATATAGAAATGATGAAATAAGATGTCTTAATATAGTAGAAAAAGGTGCAGTTATATTAGATAACATAGTAACTAGAGAGAGAAATAAACATTAAGTGAGAATAATTTTAAAACTTAGTGCTGAGAATATCCTTAGCACTATTTTTAAACTAGCATCCCATAAGTGATATTTCAAGGAGGTTGATATGGATGGACTTTAAAGAAGCTATTGAAGAAAGTGGAAAAGTTATATTAAAGGATGTAAAGAATTTTGAACTTCCCCATATTTTCGATTGCGGACAATGTTTTAGATGGAACAGACAAGATAATAATAATTATATAGGTGTAGCATTCGGAAAAGTTATTGAAATTGAAAAAAAACACAATGATGTAATTATATATAATACGGATTTAAAGGATTTTAATGACATATGGATAAATTACTTTGATTTAGAAAGGGATTATTCAGCTATAAAAGAAGAATTTGAGAAGGATGAACTTTTAAAAAAAGCAGTAGAATTTGGTGTAGGAATAAGAATACTACAGCAAGACCCCTTTGAAATGCTAATATCTTTTATTATATCTGCAAATAATAGAATTCCTATGATAAAAAGAGCTATAGAGAATATAAGTAAAGCATTTGGCAAATCTATAAAGTACAAGGGAAATACATATTATGCTTTTCCAACCTTAGAGGAGTTTAGAAGAGCTACAGTAGAAGATATAGAAGCTTTAGGGGTTGGATTTAGGGCTAAGTATATATATAAGGCACTAGAAGATTTGAGTAGTGGTACCTATGATTTAAATTCAATAAAACAATGTGATGATGATGGATGTCATGAGGGTCTTAAAAATTTTAATGGAGTAGGGCCTAAGGTAGCAGATTGCATAATGCTATTTTCTATGGGAAAATACTCAGCATTCCCAGTGGATGTATGGGTGAAAAGAGCAATGCAATTCTTTTATGTGGCACCAGATGTATCATTGCCTAAAATAAGGCAGTTTGCAAGAGAGAAGTTTGGTAGTTTATCTGGATTTGCACAACAATATTTATTTTATTATGCAAGAGAAAACAATATAAAAATAGATTAAGTTAGAAATATGTTGATATATAGAACATAAACTAAGGGTATACAAGGTGGGAAAGGTATGGAGAATAAAAATAAGATAAAAAAGTATGTAATAAATGGAGTAATATGGACTATAGTTATATTAGTGTTATTAATAGCCTATTGGGAATTTTCCAAGAAATTCACTGTATTTAGAGATCCTGAAGAATTAAAAAAATTAATACTATCCTTTGGTAGTTATAGTATAATTGCATTTGTAGTGCTACAAATGATACAAGTAATAATATTCTTTATACCAGGAGAAGTTGTTCAAGTAGCAGGGGGATACATATTTGGACCTTTAGTAGGAGGAATTGCCTCCGCTGTAGGGATAATTCTTGGAAGTGTAGTTGCTTATTTTATAGCTAAATTATTTGGAAAAAAGTATATAAATAAGCTTATTGAAAAAAATAATTTAACTAAGATAAAGAGGATATTAGATGCTGGAAGTAATAATATAGTTATCTTTGTAATATACTTTATACCTGGAATACCTAAAGATATATTAGTTTATGTAGCTGGTATATCCAATGTAACTCTAAGTGATTTTATATTGTATTCTTCTGCGGGGAGATTACCATGGATAATCACATCTGCCATGTTTGGTCACGGTATACATAGTGGAGACTATGTATCTATGATAATTATAGGGGTAGTATCAGGAGTCTTATTTTTAGTCGGAATACTTAAAGGACATAGCATTATAGACTTTTTCCATAGAGCGTTAAAGCATAAAGGAAAAAATAAGAGAAAATAAGAGAAAATATTACCATGAGTGAGATATTTTAATATATTCGCTTATTTTACCAGGTTCTATTAAAATAAAAGATTTGCTTATAAAATAATAATTATATATTATTATATTGTAGTTAGCACTCAATAGTTCTGAGTGCTAATAAATAAAGATAAATAAAAAAATTATATAAATAATTAACATTAGGAGGGTTTTTT
>NZ_DHYX01000098.1:39302-64844 GCF_002414285.1 Clostridium sp. UBA5119
ACAGAGTTGTAATCAAAAGATTAGAATCTGAGGAAATAACTAAAGGGGGAATAGTTCTAGCAGGTACTGCAAAAGAAAAACCACAAGAGGCAGAAGTCGTTGCAGTAGGTCCGGGAACTTATTCTCATGGAAGAGAAATTAAGATGGAAGTGAAGATAGGAGATAAAATATTATTTTCTAAATTTGCAGGCACAGAAGTTAAATTACAAGGACAAGAATATATAATATTAAAGCAAGAAGAGATATTAGCAATATTAGAATAAATAATATATCTTAATAATTGTAAAGAAAAATAATTTTAATGATAAGCTAAGAAATTCACATATCATAGGAGGTAAATGAATATGGCTAAAAGTATTTTATTCGGAGAAGAATCAAGAAGAGCTATGCAAAGAGGTGTAGACGTACTTGCAGATACAGTTAAGGTAACTTTAGGACCAAAGGGAAGAAACGTTATATTAGATAAAAAATTCGGTTCACCACTTATAACAAATGATGGTGTTACAATAGCTAGAGAAATAGAACTTGAAGATGCATATGAGAATATGGGAGCACAGCTTGTAAAAGAAGTTGCAAACAAAACAAACGATGTAGCTGGAGACGGAACTACAACTGCTACAGTACTTGCTCAAGCTATCATAAGAGAAGGACTTAAAAATGTAACAGCTGGTTCAAACCCAATGTTACTTAGAAATGGTATAAGAATGGCTGTAGATACAGCAGTTGAAGAAATAAAAAAATACTCTAGACAAGTAGATGGAAAAGAAGACATAGCAAGAGTTGCAGCTATATCAGCAGCAGACGAGGAAGTTGGAGCTCTAATAGCTACAGCAATGGATAAAGTAGGTAACGAAGGTGTTATCGCTGTAGAAGAGTCTAAAACAATGGGAACTGAACTTGATGTTGTTGAAGGTATGCAATTCGATAGAGGATATTTAAGTGCATATATGGTAACTGACACAGATAAGATGGAATCTGTACTTGATAATCCGTACATTTTAATAACTGATAAGAAAATATCTAACATTCAGGAATTACTTCCAATTCTTGAGCAAATAGTACAACAAGGTAAAAAACTTTTAATAATTGCTGAAGATGTTGAAGGTGAAGCAATAGCTACTTTAGTAGTTAATAAATTAAGAGGAACATTTACATGTGTTGCTGTTAAAGCTCCAGGCTTTGGTGATAGAAGAAAAGAAATGCTTGAAGATATAGCAATACTTACAGGTGGTACAGTGATTTCAGAAGAATTAGGACACGACATTAAAGATGCAACTATTGAAATGTTAGGAAGAGCTGATAGTGTTAAAGTTACTAAAGAAAATACTGTTATCGTAAATGGAAAAGGTGCAAAAGAAAATATAGCATCTAGAGTAAATCAAATTAAGAAACAAATGGAAGATACAACTTCTGAATTTGATAAAGAAAAATTAAATGAAAGACTTGCAAAGCTTGCTGGTGGAGTTGCAGTAATCAAAGTTGGTGCTGCTACTGAAACAGAATTAAAAGAAAAGAAATTAAGAATTGAAGATGCTCTTGCTGCTACAAAAGCTGCAGTTGAAGAAGGTATCGTTGCAGGTGGTGGAACTGTTTATATCAATGCAATAGAAGCAGTTACTAAACTAACTTCAGAGGTTTCAGAAATCCAAGTAGGTATTAACATTGTAAGAAGAGCTCTTGAAGAACCACTAAGACAAATAGCTACAAATGCTGGTGCTGAAGCTTCAGTAGTAGTTGAAAGAGTTAGAAATTCAGCTACAGAAATAGGCTATGATGCATTAAATGCTGAATATGTAGATATGATTAAAGCTGGAATAGTTGATCCAACTAAGGTTACAAGAAGCGCACTTCAAAATGCTGCATCTGTAGCATCAACATTCTTAACAACAGAAGCTGCTGTTGTTGATATTCCAGATAAAAACCCAGCTCCAATGCCAGGTGCACCAGGAATGGGAATGGACGGAATGTACTAAGATTAAATATTAAGTAAAATTAAGGCCTTCATGATGCTTTCATGGAGGCCTTTTTTTACAGAAAAACATTAAATACACTAGAATTTAAGGATAGATGTAATAAAACAATACATAACAAAGAAAATATATAGAAATATAATACATAATATAGTATAATATGTTTAACATTTCTAAATTTATACAATGATAAAACAAATTTATATAAATTTAAAATTAGTTTGTATAAAAAGAAACTATGTTTAGATACAGTGATGCAACTTTTTTATTTGGGTACCTTGAAAGTTGTTGAGTTAATGGTACAACCGGCTAAATTATTTATTTAGTCGGTTTTTTCATGCATTTTATATACACATATGTAAAAATATAGTATAATAGTTTTTAAATAGAAATAAATGTAAAAGGATAATAAATTATGGGTTTTATAGTATTTTTATATGGGATAGTAATAGGAAGTTTTTTAAATGTATGTATTTATAGAATACCTAATAATCAGTCGTTAATTAGTCCGCCTTCCCATTGTGGAAATTGTGATACTAGATTGAAATGGAAGGATTTATTACCAATAGTAAGTTACCTATGGCTTAAGGGTAAATGTAGATACTGTAATTCTGAGATTTCTATGAGATATCCCTTAGTAGAAGGGCTTACAGGGATTTTATTAGTAGGAATATATCTAAGATATGGCATAGGAGTAAGCTTTTTTAAGTATTCCCTTTTAACTCTATTTTTAATAGTCATAGCCCTTATTGATTATGATACTACAGATGTGTATTCTAGTGTAGTTTATAGTGGGATGGCAGTGGGTATAATCTTTATCCTTATAGAAACTGTAGCATATTCCCATAGTATAACTAACTATATTATTGGGGGATTAATAGGCCTAGGGATTATTGGTTTAATATATGTTTTAACTGGTGGCATGGGTGTTGGAGATATTGAAATAGCAGTATTATGTGGATTATTTCTAGGATGGAAATTGGAGATATACTTTTTACTCATATCCTTCATTATAGGAGGAACAATTGCAGTTATGTTAATTGCATCAAAAAAGAAATCAAAGGATGAGTATATTCCTTTAGGACCTAGCTTGGCTATGGGAGCATATATAGTTTTAATCATTGGAGAACAACATATATTAAATTTCATTTAATATAAGGAGTTTTAAGAAATAAAAAGAAGTATAAAACTTTTAGATAAGTACAAATAAATTAATTGTAAAGGTGAGGTGGAGAGAAATGGCAAGGAATACTGTCAGACTAGGTGATTTGCTAGTAAAAGCAAATAAAATTACCAGGTCACAATTATCAGAAGCCTTAGAGATTCAAAAGGTAAAGAGAAAGAAACTGGGAGAGTTATTAATCGATGAAGGTATAGTAACAGAGGATATTATTATAGAGGTACTTCAAGAACAGTTAGGTATTGAAAGAGTAACATTAAGCAACATAGATGTAGATTCTAAGGCTGTTAAATTAGTTAACGAAGGCTTATGTAGAAAATATGAATTATTCCCTTTTTATACAGAAGGTGGAGTAATAAAGATAGCTGTATCAGATCCTTTAAATATATTTGCTATGGATGATGTAGCTATAACTACGGGACTAAGGGTGGAGCCTTATATTTCCACAAAGGATGACATCCATAAGGCTACGGAAAAGTATTATTCAGATAGAAATGTGGAAAGTGCTGTAGAAGAGATAACCAGGTCTAGGATAGTGTTTCATAATAAGGCGGAAGATATAGAAAAGATTGATGAAGTTAAAAATGCTCCCACAGTAAAGCTAGTAGATTCCCTACTTAAAAATGCAGTGGAACAAAGAGCTTCAGATATTCATATAGAGCCCTATGAAAAATATATAAGAGTTAGATATAGAATAGATGGTCAGCTAGAAGAAATATCATCTTTAAATATTGATGTACTTCCAGGCATAGTTACTAGAATAAAAATTCTAGCAAATCTTAATATAGCTGAAAAAAGAATTCCTCAAGATGGAAGAATAGTTACTGTAATCAATAATAAAAACATAGACATGCGTGTGTCTATAATACCACTTATCACAGGGGAAAAGGTTGTAATAAGAATACTAGATAGAAGTAACTATAAAATTGGAAAAGATAATCTGGGCATGAGTAGTGAAAATATAAAAAATCTTGAAAATATCATATCTGCACCCCATGGAATAATTTTAGTAACAGGACCTACAGGAAGCGGAAAATCCACAACTCTATATACTATTTTAGGGGAACTTAATGATATTAATAAGAACATAGTTACTGTAGAAGATCCTGTGGAATACTCCATGGATGGAATAAATCAAGTAAACGTAAATAATAAGGTAGGACTTACCTTTGCTGCAGGCTTAAGGTCTATNNGAGAGATGAGAGATAGTGAGACTGCTGAAATTGGTATAAGAGCGGCCATAACAGGTCACCTGGTTCTTAGTACACTACACACAAATGATGCACCATCCTCAGTAATAAGGCTTATAGACATGGGAGTTGAACCTTTCTTAGTTGCCACTGCCATAAAAGGAGTAATAGCTCAAAGACTGGTTAGAAGAATATGTCCAAGCTGTAAGGAAGCTTATGAGGGTGATGAGGCTGAAAGGAAACTTCTTAACTTAAATAGTGATGATAAAGTAACTCTTCATAGAGGCAAGGGTTGTGCCAGCTGTAATTATACTGGTTATGGTGGCAGACTTGGAGTCTATGAAATAATGAATGTAGATAGAGAGATAAAAGATTTAATTATAAAATCTAATAACCCAGAAGAACTAAAGGATGAAGCTGTTAAAAAAGGTATGAAGACTTTATCAGATAGCTGTAGAGAGTTAGTTCTTAAAGGTGAAACCACCATGGAAGAAATGATGAAGATAATATTTATGGATAACTTGTAGAGGAAGGAGAACTAAATTATGTCTAAATATAAATATAAGGCTATTAGCTCTAAGGGTGAAGTTATTCAAGGAGTACATGAATGTAGGAGTAGGGAAGAGGTACTTAACCTTATGGTATCTAGTGGATATTCACCTCTATCCATTGAGGAAGCTATAGGCAGTAAGGAGATTATTCTAGGAAAGAAAAATAAGGTTAATAACAAGGATATTTCTATATTTTGTAGACAATTAGCTACCATGATAGAAGCTGGTGTTTCTATAACTAATGCCATAGGTCTTTTAGCAGAACAAATACCTAATAAGAAGCTGAGGGAGGTCCTTGTAAAAGTAGATGAAGATATAAGAAAAGGTGAAGAATTATCTGTAGCCATGGGTAAATACTCTAATGAATTTCCAACATTGCTTATAAGTATGATTCAAGTTGGTGAACAAAGTGGTACCCTAGATTCCATCATGAACAGGATGGCCACTTACTATGAAAAGCAAACTAAGATGAATGGTAAATTAAAAAATGCCTTAATCTATCCAGGTATATTAGCCACAGTAACAGTGTTTGTAGTGGTATTTATTTTAACCTATATAATGCCAATGTTTATGGATATGTTTGAATCAGCAGGTTCAGACCTTCCAACCATGACAAAGATAGTACTATCTCTAGGAGATGGTATAAGGCACTACGGTATATTAATAGGCCTCGTTATTGTAGGTACAGTAGTAGGCTTTAAATATTACACCAAGAGAGTTGATGCTGGAATTTATATGTACAGTAAATATAAACTGAAAAAGTCTCTATTTAAAGATTTAAATCAAAAGATTGTAGTATCAAGATTTGCAAGGGGCTTATCTACAGTTTTAGGAGCAGGACTATCCATAGCCAGTTCCATAGATGTAGTATCTGCAGTACTAGAAAATAAATATGCAGACGTAAAACTAAAAACAGTAAAAGAAAGAATGTTAGCTGGAGATACACTATCCGATGCCATAAAGGAATCACAGTTATTTCCACCAATGCTGGGGTCCATGATAAAAATTGGAGAAGAAGCTGGAGAACTAGACAACATCCTAAGCAAAACAGCAGACTTCTACGACGAAGAGCTAGAAAGAGCAATAGAAGCCTTCACCACAATCCTAGACCCAATAATGCTAGTAATAATGGGAGTAGTAGTAGGATTCCTAATAATCTCCATCCTAACTCCAATGTTTGAAATGTACAACGTAATGTAAAAAGGACAATCCTATCTTTTAACTAATGTGAATAAGTATTTCATATTATCTGCACTAAGATAATATTGAAGTCAAGTATTCACAATTATTTAGAACATAGTCAAAATAAAACAACAGGTCTAACTAGGGGAAACCCTTTAGAAATAAATAGAAATAATTGGGAGGTAATTTAAAATGATAAAAAGAACAAACAACAAAAATAAAAAAGGTTTTACACTAATAGAACTAATCATAGTTCTAGCAGTAATGGCAATCATAGCATTAATAGCTATACCAAACTTCGCAGCAGTAAGAAATAACTCTAAGGTTAAAGCAGACTTACAAAGCTGTGAAACAATAAAGAGAACTGTATTAATGTTAGTTTCAGATGAAACAGTTACAGTAACTGAGAACACAGCTGGTACTCCAGTTTCATTCACAACAACATTTAATTCTGATAAAAAAGTAAGTGGTATCAGTGCTACAACAAATGGTAGTATAACTCAAGGACAAACTGAATTAGTTCAAGCATTAGCAGAAGTTAAAGAACCTCAAGGTAAAGTTGGAACAGGTAAAGATGCTAAAGAGGCAACTACTTACGAAATAAAAATTGGTGCTGATGGTTATGTTGAAGCTGTAACTGCTGAATAATTTAATAAAGATAATTCCACCAACATAAGTGTAAAGCCAACCTTTACACTTATGTTTCTAAAAATAAATAAAACATTCCTCTACAGGCTTAAACACCACTTATATCACCACTTAAACCATGGAAGAACATAAAAACATAAAAATTCTAGAAACTATACATAACTACTAAGATAGCCAAACACTGCAAACCATTGATACCACAATAAATAGTTAACTAGTTATATAGGTAAATATAGAAAAGTTTAAATTGTCAATGTAATTTAATGATGAAAAATATTTTTCCTTGGAGATATTTCTCGGGGAATAAAGAAGATATATGAAAATTAATAGAAGTTATGAAAGAAAAATAATGAATTTGAAAGTTATCTAGGGTGCTAAGTTATTAGAGCCTTAGTGTATATAAAATAGATATAAATATTGTTAATTGAACATAAATAATTTTAAGAAGAAGGGAGTGCTAATTTTGAGTTTGTTTAGTAAATCTAAGGTCAGTGAAGAATTAAAGAATAAGGAAATTCAATTAAATATAGATAATGGTACCTTACCAAATAAGGAAGGTTATCATAAAGGCATTGATGTTGAAAATTCTAAGAAGGAATCCATATGGAACAGAGATATAAAGTTACAGGATTTAAAATTTAAAAGAATAAAAAAAGTTGATGATAGTAAACCGGCTAAACCTAAGAGTATAAGACTTGTGAGTCTTGACATAGGTTCTAGTGATATAAAAATAGTAGAGGGACAAGTTAAAGGTGGAAAATTAAAGGTTTATAATATGAGGAAAATAAAATCTCCAGAGGATATTATTCAAGATGGGGAGCTTTTTAACGAAGAATCTATCTTACTTAATTTAAAGGAAGAAGTGAAAACCTCAAGGGTGAGAACTAAAAATATAGCGTTAGTTTCCTCCTCATCTACAATCATAAGTAGAGAGATTATAGTTCCTTATGTGGAGAATAATGAAGAATTAAAAACCTTAGTTAATTATGAAATAGAGCAATTTCTAGCTATAAATTTAAATAACTATGTAATTCAATTTATGAGGTTAGAGGAAGTTATAGAGGATGAGGTGAGAAAGCAAAAGATATTTACTATTATATATCCTAAAAATCTAATTGAATCCTATAGAAACTTAGCTGAAAAACTATTTTTAAATCCCTATGCGCTGGATATAAGTAACAACTCCATAAGAAAACTAAGCAGTATTGCAGATATATACAATGTAGATTTAATAAATAAAGAGGAATCCATTTTGTATTTAGACTTAGGTTATAAAAGTGTAGATTTATCTATAGTTAATGATAATAAGCTAGAATTTATAAGGGTTATGCCCATTGGTGGAATAGAGATAGACAGGTTTATAGCAGATTTAAATGGAATTTCTATGGAGGAAGCAGAGGAAATAAAGAAGACTCAGGTTGAAGTAGGAAAGCATAGGAAAGAAAATCAGCTTAATGATGGAGTAGTAGAAGTCATAGAGGGTTGGCTAGAGGATTTAAATAGAATTATTCAGTTCTATACTAATAAAAGTAATGGTAAAAAGATAAGTCATATATATTTATACGGGGGCACTTCTAAGTTAAGAGGAATAGATGAGTATATAGCCTTAAAGACTGGCATAGATACTACAAAAATAATTACAGCTAACAATATAGAATTTAGTAAAAATGTAAATACAACAACTATTGAAGAGTATGTTAATGCATTAGGTGCATTAGTAAGATTGTAGGTGAGATTATGAATGATTTGAATTTTTTCTATGTGGATACAAATAAAGAAAGCGATGCAGGAGTAAAGAAAGCAATTCTTAGTGCAGCAGCTATAGTTGGGGTAGGTATTATAGTAACCTTGTCATTTAATGCTTTTGGAATTTATAGAGCTGAAAAATCAATGAATGATCTTAATAATAAAATTAATGAAGAAGCTTTTGTAGAAAGTTATAAGGAAAGTTTAGAGGTAGCTACAGAGAGAAAAACCTTTTCTACTTATAATAGTAAGTTAAATGAAATTTTCCATGGCATAATCGATAGAAATAAATTAAGCCCAGACTTTATTGAAGAGATAAATTATACCCTTCCAAAAGAGGTGTATTTTAAATCTATGAATTTTGCAGCAGGTTCTATAGAAATAAATGCTTCAGCTACAAATAGAGAGGCTATTGCTGAGTTTCAACATAATATGAATAATATTGAATTCATAGAAGAATCTCATATAGGTGGAATAGTGTCAGACTTAGGTGATGGTGAAAAAGAAGTATTTACCTTTACTATGACCTGTAAACTAAAGGAGGCCTACTATAATGAAAGTAAGTAAAAGAGAAAAATTTTTATTAGGAGTATTAGTCCTCATAATTATATGTACAGCATATTATAAGCTGGTTTATGAAAGGCAATATGCTAAATTGCAAGAAATTAAACAGGAAGAATCAGAGCTGAATAAGAAATATAATGAGATGCTTTCAAATATAAATACTATTACAAAGAATAAAAGTGATATAAAAATATTAAAGGATAGTATAGGTTCAAAGTCTATGCTCTTATATCCTAAGATCTATCAAGATAGAATAATAATAGAGCTAAATAAACTATTAAATGATGCTGGAATTAAGGGAAGTTTAACTTTTTCAGAGGTTACTGTTTCTCCAATAGAAGCTTATTTTTCAGAAGTAGCACACCCTAAGGAACAACCATCCCTAGAGGAAGTAGTAGAGGAGTCTAGTAAAGAAAAGACCAAGGAAGATGTGAAAGAAAAACTAGAGGAAACTAAAGACCTTGGAGAAGAGCAAGCTACTAAAAGTGATAAAGGAGAGTCAACTGGAAATAAGGTAGAGCAAATGAAGGTATCTGTATCCTTTAATGGTACCTATAAAAACGTTGCTAAGTTTGTAAAGCTAATATCAGAATATGAAAGAATTTTAGCTATGCCAAATATAAATATAACAGCCTCAGGAAATGATGAAGTCTCAGGAACTTTAGATTTAGAATTTTACTCCATACCAAAAATTAATCCTTATGAAGATTCAAAGTACTTAAAATGGACTTTTGATGAGGAGTATGGAAAGGAAAATCCTTTTTTAGAAGGAAATCAAAGCTCCATGGAATCAAGAACTAGTGAAGGAAACAATTATGTTCTAATTATGGCTTTAAAGGGTGTGAATTCGGATTTACCAAGTTTAACTTTAGGTAAGGAAAATGATTTAACTAGAGAAAGTTATATATATAATGATGAAAATAAAAAGGTAGATGTGGAAATTCAGGTAAATAAAGAAGGCGGTAAGTACTATATTAAGTACAAAACAGAGAAATCTAGCTATCCATCGGATTATAGTAAAAATGGTATAGAGCTTAGGAATGTGGATGAAGAAAACATAAATATTGCAATATACTCATCTAAACGTATAGGTATTGATGATAAGGTAGGAGCAAATATAAAGGTAATAAATAATGCTAATGATAAGAAAGTTTCACTTACCATAATTGATGATGATAAAACTAGTCCAAGGGTGCAAATAACACCAGAAGGAAAGGTAGAGTATGTTAATAAATAAAGTTACTAAATCTAGAAAAAGTAAGAAAGGTTTTACTCTTCTAGAGGTAATAATTAGCTTTGCTCTAATTTCAATTATTCTTATTCCTATAGCTAATTTAGTACTAACTTCTGTAAAAATAAATAAATCCACAGAAAATAAACAACAGGCTAAGGCAGTACTTCAGGAAACCATAGAAAATATTAAAGCTGTAGATAATTTTTCAAGTGCTTTATCAAAGCCTTTAAATAATGGCATTACTTTAAGTGAAGCTACAGGGGAATATAATAAATTAGTATATTCCATAAGTGGGGAGATAAATGGATTTTCTATAGAGGGGTCTATAAAAGAACAGTCCCAGGTCATTAATAATAAGGTTAGTGAAATGGAAGTTGACAGAACTATATATTTTCACCACGGGTCCATATCCATATCAAATGGTAAGGAGGTTATAGGAGAAGCTATAAAAAAACTATCAGATAATTTAGCTACACCATCAGAGGAAGTCTTTATTGAAATGAAAGAAGCAGGGGAGATAAATGTTACTTATGGGGGAAGTATCATTGCTATTCCTAAACCAGAAGCTAAGTCATTACTTATATGCTTAAATGAAGATGGTGAAAAGAAGTTAAATTTAAGTGTAGAAAATAAGAGCCATACAGAAAACTTAAAAATATATCTATTTAATGGGGAAAAAGTATCTGAAAGGCAAGATGTAATAATATCTAAATTTAATGGACAAATAGAATTAATCGAAGGGGTTCAACATAGTGAGGATATTATCAATGAAAAATTGTACTTTGTAGAATTAAAAGCTAATAAAAATGGGGAAGTAGTAGAAAATATGAATTTAGAACTACTTAAGTAGAATAATTAATTAAAAGGGGTTTTAATAGAGTTATTAAATTAAGAGGAGGGAGAAGATGAGAAAAAGAAAGACTAAAGGTTCATCTATGTTACTTGTAATAGCTGTGTTTGGTATATTAGCTACCTTAGCACTGGCCATGCTAGGAGCCACCTATGCAAACTATAGGCTAAGAGTNNGTTAAAAATCTCTATTCTGCTGAATCTGGAATTGATAAGGCTTACGCTAGAATCACTAAAGTAGTAGAGATAGCTATAGAGGAAGGCATAGCGGCAGGTAATAAGGAAACTACAATAAAGAAGCAAAATGAAATTTTCAAAGGGGTTTATAAGGATTATATAGATGATAATCTTATAGATTACGTATCTGGAGAATATGTAGTAAATAGTAATAAGGCAGAAGTTAAGTGTGAGTTAAAAGCACCAACAATAAAAAAAGAGGATTTAGATTATAAAATTGTTAAGTTAACTTCTACCTATAAAGATGATAAAGGCAAAGAGAGGGTGGTGAGTGTAGCTTATAATTTAGTTACACCGGAAGAGTATAGAATCCTTGATNNCTAAAGCCGATGGAAACACATCTAAATTAATAAACTATACTCTAGCTGCTGATGGAAACTTAACTATTGCTACTGATTCATCCCATGTTAAGGAAGGTAAGGTAGAAGTGGACGGAAACCTTTGGATTCAAGGTTTACGAAGTGAGGATATGGTTAATAACCCAACGGTAGATAAGTATAAAGGCGGAATTGAGATAAATAATACTGATATAGAATTTAAAGGACAAGTTAACACCGCTGCTAATATTGCCGTAGACAAAAGTAAGGTAAATTTTAAGACAATAATTTTAGAGGATAAAGAAGTTGATAATAAGGTTTACGCTGAGAATATATTCTTAGGTAGTTTAGCAGAAGGTGATGTGGATAGTGGCTTAGATATAGATTGCAGTAAGGCAGAGCTATATCTAGCTAACGATTTAGTTATAGGAGCTAGTGATGTAAAAATTAATATAAAAAACCTTTATGGTTTTAATGATTTAAATATTGCTATGCCTACAGACGA
Organism: Clostridium sp. UBA5119; assembly: GCF_002414285.1. Lineage (NCBI taxonomy): Bacteria > Bacillati > Bacillota > Clostridia > Eubacteriales > Clostridiaceae > Clostridium > Clostridium sp. UBA5119. Next base: position 51,476 of record NZ_DHYX01000098.1, read on the forward strand.
TGGACAGGTTGTTAGGGGTTCTAGTTCTATAATAATTAATTCCATGAAGTGGCCTAATAATAAGGGTAATTTAACAGTTAGTGATAATGCCTACCTAATGGGTTCTGCTTATATAAAGACTCATAGAGAGCCCTATCAGACAGGAGAGTCTGTAGCCTTAAAGGGGAATTATAAGGCCTATGCCAAGGATTCTAATGGGAATTATAAGGATAGCCAATATGAGTATTTAGATCCCTTAGTCCTTATAACCAAAAATGCAGAAGGACAACCTTTAAATGTGATAGATAAATCAGAGCACTTTGTAGATTATAGTAATTCAAGTAATGCAAGTATAAGAGCAAAGGGAATATCCCTTCCACAGAAAACCTATACTGCTGGAGCCTATATTTCAGGAGGAAAAGCCCATGGAAATTCAGTGAATCTTAATGAAAAAGAACTTGATGCAGTAAAACACATGAGGGAAAGTTTTGTACAAGCTGTTTATTATATGGGAAACGAAGAGTTTGATGTGAATAAATTTCAGCAGGGTAAGGCTATTTATACTGTAGAAAATCAAATAAACTGGCATGGTGTATCTTCATTAATTGCTAATAGGGGTAACATTATTCAGTTAGAAAACATGGTAATTCTATTAAATGATGATGAAAATAGGGACATTGAAATTAATGATGATAAGCTTATCTTAAGACATGAAAATAAACAGGCAACCTATAATAAAGAATTTAATAGGGACGAATCTGAGGACATAACTTATATAGTGGTGACAAAGGGTGATGTAAATTACAATGGAACTAAGGACTATAAAGGTACCATTATATCCTTAAAAGATATAAATATAAAGAATTCTAAGGGTTTAATAGGAACTGCTAAATTATCGGAAGATGAGATAAAGGATAAGAAGAATAAAGGTGTATTAGATTTTATCTTTACTCAAGGTAAAAACTTAGTAACAGAGAGAACTATACTAGCTACAGATTTGATTACAAAGGAAAAATGGACACTAGAAAAATAAGTTATAAGGTAGTGGGATTATGATTTTAAATAGAAAGAAAAAAGGAGTAACCTTAATAGAATTAGTGATAGCATTAGGACTTTTAGCTATAGTTACTTCATTCATATTCTCCTTTTTCTTTTCTAATGAAAGAAAGCTAGAGGAGATAAACACTAGGTCAGACCTTCAATATGAAGCTAAGGTTATTTTAGATAGTATATCTAGACATGCCATGGCAGCTACTAAATGTAAAGTGAACAAAGAACTTGATGGTACTGTAAAAACTATAACCTTTTCAAAGGTTGAAGATGATGGCACAGTAACTGCTGAAGGAGCTGAATTTATCATTGAAGAAAATAATGTTTATCTATCTACAAAAGAGGATGGTAAAAGACGTATTGGTTCACATCTACATCATATAGAGACTTCAGATGATGTTAAAAAGAGTATAGAAATTAGATTGTCATTAAAAGAAGAGGATATAGATTATTCAGTAAAAGAGAGTTTTTTATTTAGAAATAGGCATAAGAAGTAATGAATTAAGCTTCACTGGGAATAAAGTTTCCTCTAAGGCAAGGAAGTCTGTTAACAACCTACTAATGGTGATGGAGGTGGATAAAATGAAAAAAAGAATCGGTTATAAAGCAATATTATGCATAGGGCTTATTCTCTGCATGACAACTACCCTAGTAATGACTTCTGCATCAAATGCCAGTGCTGAAGTAGCAACAAAACCTGCCTTTGAGGTAAAGATAAATTCAGTATCCCCTGAATTCCCTAAAGTAGGAGAAGATATTACTGTCAGTGGAGAAATAATTCCTAAACCCTTTGAAGCTGAAATTCCAGCTAAAGAAATAATATTGGTGCTAGATGTATCTGGGAGTATGAAAGATAATATTGATGTGGAATGTACTAATGAAAGACTTAGGTATTGCACAGCACATGGTAGATCCCATTGTGAAGATAGTCCTTGTAGATTAGAATGGCGTTGGTATAACAATTGGTATGGATATAGATATTATTGTTTAGAACATGGGGGATGGAGCGATAGCTATAACGTGGGTTGTAATAATAGATACCACTATTGGGTAGAGGACTATTGTGAAGAACATGATAAAATTGGACCACATACTACAAAATCGACAAAGATAAAAGAGCTTAAAAAAGCTGCTAAAAATTTCGTAGATAAGATGAAGAATGTACCTAATTTAAAAATTGGTATTGTAGTATATTCTACAGAGGCCACTATAAATCCTTATGGTAAAAATGGTGATAAATATATAACAGATGTTGATAAAAAGAATGGTCATTATATACCTAATTATGTTTCTATTAGTGATGATTTTATAAATATAGATGACAATAGGCTCTCATCTATGATAGATAATTTGGAAGCTTTGGGAGGAACTAATACTGGAGAAGGTTTAAGAAAAGCTGAATATATGCTTGAAGATGGAAAACCTGATGCTAATAAAACTGTAGTTTTGATGTCTGATGGATTACCAACATTTTATTCAGTGAAATCAAGAAATAAAGAAAATTATACTACAATAGACAATAAAAATCCAAGCTTTGCTGGAAATGGAAGTAGTGTAACTGAAGAGACTGTTTCCTATGCAACTACCATTGGTGAAATTGTAAAAGGAACAGCAAATAATGTATTTTCTATTGGATATGGTTTAGGAGATGAGAAAAGTAAAGACAACCAAACATTAAAACAAATCCATAAATCTATGGGAGGCTCGGATAGTAATTTTTTTGCAACTAGTGATGGTGCCATTGATAATGTATTTAAGCATATAGCTACAGAAATTTTATCTACCTATGCCATCAATAATGTAAAGATGGAGATGAATCTTAAATTAGGTTTTACTCTAAATATTGGAGGAAATAAAGTAGATATCGATAATGTAATATATAAAACTGATGGTGAAGTCAAAAATGGTAAAGTTACCTATGAAGCAGATCATGTACCATTTAAATTCATAATTAAAAGTGAAGTAACAGGATATCATGAACTCTTTAATGGGTCTACAGTAAGCTTTCCTTGGAAGGATAATGAGATTATCACTGCTCCAGTACCTAGTATAAACGTTAATATAGATAAAAATGAATTACCTAATATTAGGGCTAAGTTAACAAGCCCAAGTGAAGTAGAGGCTTATCCGGGAGAGGAAATAAAGGTAACCTATGATGTAACAGGAGAAGATTTTACTTTTGAAGATAGTAGCAATATGAGGAAAAAGGATATAGCCATAGTGTTGGATGTATCAAAGTCTATGTTAAAGAGTGGAAAGTTAGATGAGATAAAAACTGCTTTAGTAAATTCATTGATAAACAATAGTGGTTTATCAAGGGATAATGTAAATTTTAGTTTAATAACTTTTAATAATAAATATAAAGTACACTCTCAGCTAACTAATAATCGAAATGAAATAATAAATATGATCCAAGCTATAAATATTGAAGATAAAGGGCCAGAAGATAATAGTGCAAGGCAGATAGGCAATGCTATGGTAGAGGCAAAGACAATACTTGATAGTAAAAATCCTGATGCAGATAAATATATGGTATTAATTGCATCGGATCATTTGAACTACAATGATAAGAAGCTTCCTAATTTAAATTATGAAAAGTACAATGTTCTGAGCTTAAATTTAAAGAAGGGAAATAAATGTTTAGATGAGTTGCATGAAGGAATAGGGGAACCTCTAGAAAACTATTTTATAAGTGAAGATAAAAGCGGTGAGGATATAGAGAATACTTTAATGGGTAACTTAGCCGATAGAATAATAACTGAAGGAAGATATATGCCTTATGAAATTCCAACAGAATTAAGGATAAACTCAGATGATAATTTTACCATGGTTTCTAGTGCTAAATCCTATAAAGATGGAATAGCTACAATTGAGGGACCAACAGTTGTCTATGAAAGTGAAGGTGATGGAAAATATCAAGCTAATAATAAATCCTATAAAGTAAGCTTTATAATAAAACCTAAAGAAGATAAAATCGGAACTTTATCCTTTGGAAATAATAACGTTATAGCCTATAAAAATTTGCGTAATGGAGAGGTTACAAAGGGTATAGAAACACCTAAAGTGAATTTAATATCTCCAGTAATATACTTAATACATGGTTTAGATAATGGAATTACAAGTGATGTATATAGTGTCACTGAAGGAGAAGTGCGTATAGCTAATGATATGATGGTTAATATAGCCTCCGTAGCTACTATATTATCTAGTAATGTAAATGTGGAACTTAGAATAAATAAGAATATAGATGTACAGGATTTAAGCAAGATAAAGGTTTATACTCTTAAAGGTGATAATTTAGTGCCTATAGAGTGTACTATAACTAGTATTGGAACAAAATTAGGTCAGAACTGCTATAATATTAAGCTACCTCCAGATATAAAGGAAGAAACTCAGATTGTGATAAAATATCAGTGTCAGATGCCAAAGAATGCTTCTAGTGAAGAGAATGGTTCTTATGAGAATAATATTTTATTTAACAAGGAAGAAAAAAACTTTAGGCTTAAAGGAGAAGCTTTACCAGATTTATTTTAAAGTTTTAAGTATAAATATACATTATCTCACTATAATTTATTAATTAATTATAGTGAGATAATGGAAAAATTCTCATTAGTAATGTATAATTATTATATAAGTCGATAAATTTCTACAAAATTTAGAAAATAGGTTAAAAGTTTTCCTTGACAAACATACTTATTTTAAATAAAATAGGTGTAATCAATTAATAAATTATGAATAAATAACTCATATATCCCTTGAATATGGCAAGGAGTTTCTACCGGAAACCGATAAATTTCTGACTATGAGTAAAAGTAATCATGTTATATATTTCATTGAATTTATGGACATGCTTAATTTTACTTGTATGTACATAGTATGAACTCTAAATGAGTTATATTATGGGTGGAAAGTAAGTTAAGCATGTTTTTGTTTATGTTTTAATTAAATTTAAAATATAAACAAAAACTATGTTAGAGAATTTACTACAATAATTTTAATTGATTTCAGATTATAAGTATAACTAAAGTTAATTATAAAGAAAATAATATAGAAGGAGAGGATTTAAATTATGGCAAAGATATTAAAACAAGGATACACTTTTGATGACGTATTATTAGTTCCAAATAAATCTGAAGTTTTACCAAAGGATGTTAGCTTTAAAACAAACTTAACTAAAACTATAGCTCTTAATTTACCACTAATAAGTGCGGGAATGGATACAGTAACTGAAAGTAAGATGGCAATAGCTATGGCCCGTGAAGGCGGAATTGGAATTATTCATAAGAACATGTCTATAGAAGCTCAAGCAGGCGAAGTAGATACAGTTAAAAGACAAGAAAATGGAGTAATTGTAAATCCATTCTCCATAGGAAAAGATAATGTTATACAAGATGCATTAAACATAATGTCAAGATATAGAATATCTGGAGTGCCAGTAACTGAGAATGGAAAATTAGTTGGTATTATTACTAATAGAGATATAGTGTTTGAAACTGATTATAGTAAAAAAGTAAGTGAAGTAATGACTAGTGAGAATCTAGTTACTGCAAAAGAGGGAACAAGTATTGAAGAAGCTAAGGCAATACTTGCAAAACATAAAATTGAGAAATTACCTTTAGTAGATAAAGATTTTAATCTTAAAGGATTAATTACTATAAAAGATATCGAAAAGGCTGTGAAATTCCCTAATGCTGCAAAGGATGCTTCAGGAAGATTACTTTGTGGAGCTGCAGTAGGAGTTACAAAGGATATGATGATAAGAGTTGATGCTTTAGTTAAAGCTCACGTAGATGTCATTACTATAGATACAGCACATGGACACTCTAAAGGTGTTATAGATGCAGTTAGAGAAGTTAAAGAAAAATATCCAGAGCTTCAAGTTATAGCAGGTAATATTGCAACAGCAGAAGGTACAAGAGCTTTAATAGAAGCTGGAGCAGATTGTGTTAAAGTTGGTATAGGACCTGGATCTATCTGTACTACAAGAGTAGTTGCAGGAGTTGGAGTTCCTCAACTTACAGCAGTTATGGACTGTGTTGAAGAAGCGGAAAAATCAGGAGTTCCAGTTATAGCTGATGGAGGAATAAAATATTCAGGAGATATCGTTAAGGCACTAGCTGCTGGAGCAAAAGTTTGTATGATGGGTTCAATGTTTGCTGGTTGCGCCGAAGCACCTGGTGAAATAGAAATATATCAAGGTAGAAGTTACAAGGTATATAGAGGAATGGGTTCTTTAGGAGCTATGGCAAACGGAAGTAAGGATAGATATTTCCAAGAAGATAACAAGAAATTAGTACCAGAAGGTGTTGAAGGAAGACTTCCATTTAAGGGTAGCGTAGTAGATACTATATATCAATTAATTGGTGGTATTCGCTCAGGAATGGGATATTTAGGAGCACCTACACTAAAAGATTTATATGAAACTGCAAACTTCGTAGTTCAAACTTCAGCTGGATTTAGAGAAAGTCATCCACATGATATAGTAATTACTAAGGAAGCTCCAAATTATAGTGTAAATCAATAATCTAAGAAGGAGAGCTTAATTTATGGATAGAGAATTAGTATTAGTTGTTGACTTTGGTGGTCAATATAATCAATTAATAGCAAGAAGAGTAAGAGAGCATGGAGTATATTGTGAGATAGTTCCATATAGTACTTCTGTTGAAAAAATAAAAGAATTAAATCCTGTGGGAATAATATTTACTGGTGGCCCTAACAGTGTTTACGGAGAGGGTGCTCCAAGAGTAGATAAGGAATTATTTGAATTAAACATTCCTATCCTAGGAATCTGCTATGGTGCTCAGCTTATGTCCCATGTTTTAGGTGGAGTTGTTAAGACTGCTACTGTTAGAGAATATGGAAAAACTGATGTTAACTTAAACACAAATAATAAATTATTTGCTGGAATAAAAGAAAAACAATGCTGGATGAGTCACACTGACTTTATAGAAAGCGCACCACAAGGTTTTGAAATCATAGGTCATACAGATGAGTGTCCTATAGCTGCAATGGCAAATGAAGAAAGAAAACTTTATGGGGTTCAATTCCACCCAGAAGTTCAACACACTTTATTTGGAACAGAAATGCTTAAAAACTTCTTATACAATGTATGTGAAGTTAAGGGAGACTGGTCTATGTCTGCCTTTGCAGAAGAAAAGATTGCACAAATTAAAGAATTAGTAGGAGATAGAAAAGTGCTTTGCGCTCTATCAGGTGGAGTTGATTCATCTGTTGCAGCAGTACTTGTTCATAAAGCAATAGGTAAAAACCTAACTTGCGTATTTGTAGACCATGGTCTACTTAGAAAAGATGAGGGAGATCAAGTTGAGAAAATCTTTAGAGAAGGCTTCGATATGAACCTTATCAGAGTAAACGCTCAAGATAGATTCCTTGGAAAACTTAAAGGTGTTTCTGATCCAGAAAGAAAAAGAAAAATCATTGGAGAAGAATTCATCAGAGTTTTTGAAGAAGAGTCAAATAAACTTGGTAAAATGGATTTCTTAGTTCAAGGAACTATTTATGCTGACGTTGTAGAAAGTGGAACTAATTCATCAGCTACAATTAAGAGTCACCACAATGTAGGAGGACTTCCAGAGGACATAGAATTTGAACTAATAGAGCCATTAAGAGAGTTATTTAAAGATGAAGTAAGAGCTGTAGGAGAGGAAATTGGAATTCCACACCACTTAGTATGGAGACAGCCATTCCCAGGACCAGGACTTGCAATAAGAGTACTTGGTGAAATTACAGAAGAGAAGTTACACATAGTAAGAGAAGCAGATGCTATATTTAGAGAAGAGGTTGCAAATGCTGGTCTTGAAAGTGAAATCTGGCAGTACTTCGCTTGCCTACCTAATATAAGATCAGTAGGAGTTATGGGGGATGAAAGAACCTATAGCCATACAGTAGCCTTAAGAGGAGTTACATCTTCTGATGGAATGACATCAGACTGGGCAAGAATCCCTTATGATGTACTAGATAAGGTGTCTAGAAGGATTGTAAATGAAGTTAATGGAGTAAACAGAATTGTATATGATGTAACGAGTAAACCACCTTCAACTATAGAGTGGGAGTAATATAAATATTCTAATAGATTAGATATTACTCTATCAACTCCTTGGCAGAGTAATATCTTTTCTTAAACCCTAATGTATTTATACATGTTATCATGTTTAAATAAATCACACCCAAATAAGGTAGTTATGAATTTCTAAATGATTTAGAAATTTCATAGCTACTTTTTTTATTTATAATTAATATAAAATGTAAATATTAATTAATAACTTATAGTGTTAAAAAATAAAATAGTAGAAATATTTATTAAATTTACAACAAAATTTGTAAATTATAAGGTCACAATTTTTCTTATGCAAGAATACCATAATATTGTAAAGGAGATGATTAAAAATGGCTTTAGAAATACACGATCATAACAGAGATAACCAGTCTTTATATGATGAATGTAAAAAACATGTTTATTATCATGTTATTTTAACAATGAGAGACGGAAGCATAGTGGATGGAATAATTGAGAATGTAGATGGAGATCGCGTTACCATGTTAGTGGGCGAAGATGTAATGGAGCTAGATGATGAAAATCAATATGCTCAACAACGACAATATAACCCTTATGGACGTCCTAGAAGAAGACAGAGACGTTATAGACGCAGAAATTTATCACTTTTAGATTTAGCTAAATTATTAATAGTACCATATCCACCTTATATTTCTCCATATCCATATTACACCCAATATCCAGGTCAGTATGCTAATCCATATTATCCTTTTTAATGAGGAATACTTAAATATCAGTAGTTTTGATGCTCTATAATTAAATAAACACAATATTCAAGAGTATTGATGGAATAAAATTATCCCCTAAAGTAGTTAAGGAGTTTCTATATGAATTAGAAATTTCATAGCTACTTTTTTTATAATAAATTATAATAAATTATAATAAATTATAATTGGCATTTGACAATAACTTAAAATGGTAGTAATATATAATTAGCAAATGCCAATAATTAAAATCACATAAAAGAATTATTAATAAAGAAATGAGGAATGGAAAATGAAAATAGCAGTTTCAGCAGCAGGAAAAACTATTGTAAATTTACTTGATATGAGATTTGGAAGATGTGAGTATTTTCAAATTCATGATACTGAAAGTGGAGAAATTAAAGTTTTAGAAAACCAAGGAAAAAATGCTAGTGGTGGAGCAGGTATTTCTGCATCTAATCGATTAATTGATGAAAACATAGATGTTATTATCACAGGAAATCTTGGACCTAATGCTTTTGAAATCATTGAAAAATCAGGAGTTAAGGCATATAAGTGTGATGGTATAGTTATAGCTGAGGCTATAGAAAAATATAAAAAAGGTGAACTTGAAGAAATAAAAATGTCTGGTCCTGCACATCACGGAGCTCACTAGATTGGAGATGAATAGGTAGTGAATATAGCAGTACTTAGTGGAAAAGGCGGTACAGGAAAAACCACAGTATCTACTAATCTTGCTCTTGCTCTAAAGGCAAATTATATAGATTGTGATGTGGAAGAGCCTAATGGTTTCTTATTCCTAAAGCCTACAATAGATACAAAAGAAAAAGTAATGGTAGAATATCCAATCATAGATGATAACAAATGCACTAACTGTGGAGCTTGTGTAAAAGCTTGTCAATTTAATGCTCTAGCAAAGGTTAAAGATGATATTATGCTGTTCCAAAAGTTATGTCATGGTTGTGGAGCATGTGAAATTGCATGTAAATATGGAGCTATAACCTATGGTGAAAGAGAAACGGGTAGGGTTGAAAAAGGATCAGTAAGAGATATAAACTGCAGCAGAGGTGTTTTAAATATAAGCGAGCCAATGGCAGTGCCTGTTATTAGAGAATTACTTAATGGATTATCTAAGGGAACTAACTTAATAGATTGCCCACCTGGAACTTCTTGTAATGTGGTAAATTCTTTGAAATATGCTGATGGGGCAATACTTGTTACAGAGCCTTCTGAATTTGGTCTTCATGACTTAAAGATGGCAGTGGAACTTGTGAAAATGTATGATATTCCCTTTGGCATAGTTATAAATAAGGATGATGGAAAAGATAACATAGTAAAAAAGTATTGCAAAGAAGAAAATATAGAATTAATAGGGACAATTCCCTATGATAAAGCTACAGCAGTACTTTATTCTAAGGGAGAAATACTCTATGATTATTTAGTTCATAAGAAGATCTTTGATAAGCTTTCAGAGGGAGTAAAGGAGGTGCTATCTTGGAATTAGTAGTTTTAAGTGGAAAAGGTGGCACTGGAAAAACCACCATTGCAACAGCTTTAGCTGAACTTGAAAAAGATGTATTAAGAATAGACTGTGATGTAGATGCTCCCAATCTTTATCTCTTTTACAAGGGAAAAGATATTGAAAAAGATGAATTTGTAGGTGGAAAAAAAACATCAATAAATGAAAGTATTTGTATTAAGTGTGGTAAATGTGAAGGTGTTTGTAAATTTAATGCCATAGAAAACTTTACTATAAATCCATTTCTTTGTGAAGGCTGTGGAACATGTACATTAGTGTGTCCTGTAAATGCAATAAAACTAGAGGATGAAAAGACAGCAGATACCTTCATTACAGAACTAGATAAAGGCATAATTTCAAGGGCAGAAATGGGTATAGGCAGTGATGGTTCAGGAAAATTAATAACTGAATTAAGAAAAAATGGTAAGAGATTTAATAAGGATGAAAAGTTAACTATAATTGATGGCTCACCAGGTATTGGATGTGCTGTTATAGCTTCAATAACAGGTTCAAATGCAGTTTTAGTTGTAACAGAGCCTACAAAATCAGGCCTTGAAGATTTAAAGAGAGTAGTAGAATTATGTAAACACTTTGGAGTTTTTACTATGGTTTGTGTAAATAAATTTGATATAAATGAAGAAGTTACAAAGGAAATAGAAAACTTTATTTATGAAAATCAAATAATTTTAGTAGGTAAAATTCCTTATGATGACATGGTTATGAAGTCTATAAATGAATTAAAACCTATAACTTTCTACAAAGATAGTATAGCTGAAAAAGCTATTGAAGCTATGTGGAGTAATATGACTAAGTATATATTAAATTAATATATTAAATTTTTAGGTAAAATAAAAGGAGGAATTTTTAATGAAAATAGCAGTTGCAAGTGATGAGAAATATGTAAGTGGACATTTTGGACATTGTGAAGGATTCACAATATATGAAGTAGAAGAGGGTAAGTCTTTAGAAAAAAGTTTTACTCCAAATCCAGGACATAGACCAGGATTTCTTCCAGTATTTTTAAGAGATTTAAAGGTAAATGTTATTATTGCAGGTGGTATGGGAGAAACAGCACAAGACTTATTTAACGAAAATGGAATTGAAGTTGTAGTTGGTGCACAAGGACTTAGTGATGATGTAGTTCAAAAATTTGTAAATGGTGAATTAAAATCAACAGGTAGCGTTTGTACAGAACATCAACATGAAGGTCACTGTAACGAATAATTCTTATAAAATGAAAATATTTAGTGGCAAACCCCTGCATATTCATTTTAAATGTTATAAATGTAATAGTATAATTGATATAGATAGTCAAAATTTGAATTTTGACTACCTTAAATTAAACAAAAGAATAGAAGAAGAAAGTAATGTAGAAATATATGATTCTGATATAATGTTTATAGGATTATGTAGCAAATGCAGGGAGGATTTAAAGTGCCAAGACCAACAAAATTTAGAAGAGTAGAGTTTTTCCCAGAGGATACTTATTTTGTTCCATGGGGAAAGCCTAAATGCGAAATTAAAGAAACAGTTTTAAAGGTAGAAGAACTTGAAGCTATGAGACTTAAAGATATTGAAGAATTAAATCAAGAACAATGTGCTGAAAGAATGCAAGTATCAAGACAAACCTTCCAAAATATTATTGACAGTGCAAGGAAGAAGATAGCTATTGCTTTAACAGAAGGAAATGCTATAAGAATAAGTGGTGGTAACTACAGAGCTACTTTTTGTAAATTTAAATGCCTTCATTGTGGAGATGTGTATGATATAAATTATGAGCAAGACAAGGATAATTGTCCTACTTGTGGTTCAGAGGAAGTTGTTTGTAGCAAGAAAGCAGAGCTTTGTAAAAGATGGTGTAGAGGAAATAGTGTAGAGCATAAATAAGAGGTGGATTTCCACCTCTTATTTATTATAAAAAATTAATAAACAATAATTTTTAAGAATTTAAAATCCATTCTCTAGGAATAATAAATTTAAAGTCATAGGAATGGAGAGTGCTGATGTGAAGAATTTTAAGGTGATTGTTTTAGTAATATTTATCACTTCTTTTATAGTTAACTCACCTATAGAGGTTTTAGCATTACAAAGTAATAAGAGAAAAGATGATGATAAGAGGATAATTGAAATATGTGATGAGGTAAGAACTACTCCTGTGGATGAGGAAGAATTATTAAAGCTAACAAGGGAAGGATTAGACAAAGAAGATGCTGAGTATTATATAAGACTAGATAAAATAGTAGAAAGACTAGAACAGTGTGATTTAGAAGTGATATTAGACAATTCCATAGATGATATAACGGATAAAGACTTTAGAAATAATAAGGAATACTATAGAAATCAAATACTAAAGGGAGATAAAGTTGCCTTAAAGAAAGCTTTTAAATCTCTAAAAAATATCTTTAGTGAAGAAGAATACACAGAAAAGGTGATTAATACTTTTGCTAATAAATCTGCCTATGAAATAATTTATCCTGATGGTTCAAAGATTACCTATAACACAAAAAACACTCAAAGAGAAAATTTAAATAGAGAAAAGAATATTAAAAAACCAGTTATGTCTAACCAAGGTTATGAAGAAATTCTCATGGAAGAGGGAGTTTCATATGCCTATGGAAAGGCTGAAGCTAAAGAAGCAGAGTGGTCTTTTGAATCAGAATTATCCTATTCTAANNAGATACATCTATATACTGAATTTTTATTAGGTACTGATAAAATATCAAAAATTAACTACGCTAGAGGCGGGCAATCTTCCTATGGAGTAGTTAATATTGCAAATAGTACTGGAGCCACTATCTCTAGAACCTATAGTGAAGGTAAAGAAATACCTGCAGAAGCAAGAAATGAAGTCATATTTACTGTGACAGGTTCCTTTGGAGCTTCCTTTTTAATCTTATCCATAGGAGCAAATCCAGGATATAACTGGACTCAATATATAATATTTAGACTTTATGAAGTAGAAAAAATAGATGATAAATATGGAGCTCACTACAAATGGTACGCCGCTGAATTTAAGTAATCCTCCAAATCTATGATTTGGTT
>NZ_DHYX01000098.1:64962-69128 GCF_002414285.1 Clostridium sp. UBA5119
GGAGTGTCCTCCCGAGCAAAGGGAGAAAAAACTAAAGAGGAATGTTATATGAGTAAACTTAAGAAGAGATATAAAAACAAGAATAAATATAAAAACAAAAATGAAAAAACTATTAAGAAAAATAGAAGAATTTTTATGATTTCAGTTATAGGGTTATTCTTAATGATTACAGCTATTCTCATTAAGAATGATTTATTTAAAGAAACCATGGGGACAAAAAGTGGCAACTTCCCTAAAAAAGATGAAGAACCCTTTGAAGTAAAATTAACAGACAAGATAACCTATCTTCTATCTAAGAACCTTAACATAGGTGAAGATAGAATATCTATTCTAAATGTATCAGATATACAAAAGGATAAATTAGTCATGTTTATATATGAAGACAATGGTAGAAATTATGAGGGGTTATGCCAATTAAGTAAAGTAGAAAATTCTTATAACATTTTAGCAACTGCTATAAAAGAGGTAGATAAACATGCTCCTTTTACAGTGAATGTAATGGAAACAAAGGTAAGTGCTACTGAAAATTACAAAGTTCTTGGAGGAGTAATAAATGATGAAAATATAAAAAGCATAAATATTAACTTTACTAATAATACTATGACGAATATATTAATTGGAGAAGATAAATCATTCTTTTACGTAACAGAAGAAAATGAGATAGATATTTTAAATATAGAAGCATTAGACAATTCTCTTAAAATATTTTATAAATGGTACAGCAAAGAAAAAGGAATATAAGATAAAGATAAACTCGGTGAATATGTTAAAATTCATTGAGTTTATTTGTTTTAGCCATTATTATAAGTATATAGGGTAGTTTGAAATAATTTACATAATATTGTATACTGGCATAAGAGGGTGGAGGATATAATGGAGATGTTTTTACCTATAGTAATGTTTATTATAGGAATTATAGTAATAATAAAGGGCGGAGATATATTTGTAGACTCAGCTATGTGGATTGCTGAGATAACAGGAATACCAAAAATAATTATAGGAGCAACCATTGTAAGTTTAGCAACTACTCTTCCAGAGTTTTTTATAGCTTCAGTGGCAACTATTATGGGATCACCAGAGATTGCAGTAGGTAATGCTATAGGAGCAATAATTTGTAATACAGGACTTGTTCTTGCTATTTCAATGATTGCAATGCCTGTGGAGGTAGAGAAGAAGAGGTTTATGCCAAGAGCTTTTATGATGGTAGTATCTATGGTTTTACTATTACTTTTTTCTACAGATGGAAATATAGATAGAATAGAAGGGGTAGTCCTTTTAGGGTTATTTGTGTACTATATAAGAAAAAATATAAAGGGTGCTAAAAAGTCCCTTCAAATTCCTGATGAGACTGCTATGACTATAGATGAAATTAGTGTTAGAAGAAGAGTAAAAAAGAGAGAATTTGCAAAACATATAGTTGTATTTATAATAGGAGCAATACTTATAGGATGTGGAGCTAGGTTATTAGTTGTAAATGCGCAGATTATTGCCAGGAATTATGGAGTCACAGAAGGAGTAATTAGTTTAACTATTATGGCCTTAGGAACATCTTTACCAGAATTAGTTACTGTTTTAACTTCTATATATAAGAAGGAAAGTGGAGTAGCGGTTGGTAATGTTATTGGTGCAAACATACTAAATATAACTATGACTATAGCTGCTAGTAGTATTTTAGCTAGGGGTGGATTAGTACTAAACTCTAGAAATATTCATATATTTAACGCATCTTTTATAAGTTTTAATCAGACTATACTTTTAGATATTCCAGTGGCTCTATTATTGATGCTACTTATAATCTTACCTATATCAACTAATGGAAGATACTCTAAGAGAAATGGAATAATGCTTCTTAGCGTTTATATAATATACATAAGTTTTTTGATTTTGATAATATAAGGCATCTTCAAAAAATAAATAAGTCAGAATGCTCGTCTATTTTGTGTTATACTGTGTCAACAGAACCCTTAGATAGTGCTACTATCTGCAGAACCTGTTTCCTTGTCTAACTCAAAATATACTTCCCATCTTTGACTTGTTATTTATTTTCAGATACCTAATTAAATCGTTTTATAGGAGGTAATAAGAAATGACTAGTTCTATAAGTTTAAATATAAAGAACCTTCAAGAAGCAGTTACGGAGTCACATATAGATAATTTAAAACCTATGATAGAAGCAGCCCATAACACTCTGCATAACAGATGTGGTGCTGGCAATGAATTTTTAGGGTGGCTTGACCTACCAACTGATTATGATAAAGCTGAGTTTGAAAGAGTAAAGGTAGCAGCTAAAAAGATACAGGAAAATTCTAAAGTTCTTATAGTAATAGGCATTGGGGGTTCATACCTTGGAGCTAGAGCTGTCATAGAAGCAATGACAGGCCCCTTCTTTAATAGTATGGATGAGGATAAAAGAAAGGTTCCAGCAGTATACTTTTCAGGAAACAATATAAGTTCTACTTATCTGTCTCAACTTATACAGCTCATAGATGGGAAGGATTTTGCCATAAATGTTATTTCGAAATCAGGAACTACTACAGAGCCTGCCATAGCCTTTAGAATATTTAAAGAAATCATTGAGAAAAAGTACGGCAAAGAAGAAGCTAAAAATAGAATTTTTATAACAACGGATAAGGCAAAGGGAGCTCTTAAAAAATTAGCTGATACAGAAGGTTATGAAACATTTAGAATTCCTGATGATATCGGTGGAAGATTTTCCGTTTTAACACCAGTAGGATTACTTCCCATTGCAGTGGCAGGAATAAATATAGATGAGCTATTACAAGGTGCTAGAAATGGAAGAGAAAACTTTAGTAGTAAAGATGTACATAGAAATATTTGTTATAAATATGCAGCTGCAAGACATCTTTTATATGAAAGAGGAAAAACTACAGAAATTCTTGTAAACTATGAACCTTGTCTACAATACTTTGGAGAGTGGTTTAAGCAACTTTATGGAGAGAGTCAAGGTAAGGATGGAAAGGGTATATTCCCTGCATCCGTTAACTTTTCAACAGACCTTCACTCCATGGGTCAATATATTCAAGATGGAATGAGAAATATATTTGAAACTGTAATAAATGTAGAAGAACCACAAATAAATTTATCCATAAAGGAAGATGAAGAAAATGTGGATGGACTTAATTTCTTAGCAGGAAAGACTATAGATTTTGTAAATAAGAGAGCTATGGAGGGAACAGTCCTTGCTCATGTAGAAGGTGGAGTTCCTAATATAGTTATAAATATGAAAGCTTTAAATCCAGAAGCACTAGGAGAGCTTATATACTTCTTTGAAAAATCCTGTGCTTTAGGAGGATATTTATTAGGAATAAATCCTTTTGATCAAGAAGGGGTGGAAACCTATAAGAAAAACATGTTTGCTCTACTTGGCAAACCAGGTTATGAAGAACTTCAAAGGTCTCTAATAGAGAGGCTAGGTGATTAATGATGACTATTATAGTTGATGGTGATGGATGTGCAGGAAGGGGTATTATAGAAGAAGTAGCTAAGACTTATAAGGTTCCACTAAAAATTTATTGTGATATACATCATGTGATAAATTTAGAATATGGTGAAGTTGTAATTATGGATAGTGGCTTTCAAGCAGTGGATATGAAGGTTGCCAACGAAGCTAAAAAAGGAGATATAGTAGTAACTCAAGATTATGGAGTAGCAGCTATGGTTCTTGGTAAAAAATCCTATGCCATAAGTCCAAGGGGATATATATTTTCAGAGAACAATATAGATAAATTACTCTTTGAAAGACATATAAGTGCCAAGGTAAGACGTGGTGGAGGAAAGACAGGAAAGCATAAAAAAAGAAATGAAGATGACAATATAAGCCTTAGAGATAATTTAATAAAGCTTGTAGAAAGAAGTCTAAGAGAAGAATAGAAAAACATAAATTAAGAAAACACTTGTAGAAATATAATTTACAAGTGTTTTTTTACAAGGATTTTGTCTAATGAATTATTATATATAAAGACCTCCATAGGTTGTTACATAATATGTAAGTGTAGTATAATATAGCTATACTTATGTAAGAATATTATAACAATTTAATCAATTAGGGATGTATATGTACATTCTAGGGGGAATATGTATGAATGAAATGATTATTGGTACAAGCCTATCAAGTCCACAGGAGAAGGGGACTGAAATTAAGATAT
>NZ_DHYX01000098.1:69218-78564 GCF_002414285.1 Clostridium sp. UBA5119
TGTGATGGAGGTTGGGAAACCATTAGAGATTTCCATGAGGAGGATTTTACCTATTGGACACCTAAGGAAGATGGCAAATACATGATAATGGTACAATCTAAAAAAAGAGATGGAAAAAAACCTATTGAATTTACATCTAGAATGGACTTTATCATAGGCTCTGTAGAAGAAAAGTTAATAAAAGATATTATCATTAGTAATAATGAAATAAAGTTAGGGGAAAAGATAGAAATTGATGTCGTACCTAACAAATTACCTATCATGTGTAAGTATTGGATAAAAGAAGATTGTAAATGGAATTTAATAAGAGACTACTCCATGGATACTAGTTTAAGTTTCACTCCAAACCGTGAAGGGGATATTGAGATTCTTATAGAGAGTAAAGAGGAAGGTTCAGACCATCAATTTGATGACTTTAAAAATGCAACCTTTAAGGTATTACCCATGGATGAAATAAGAATTAACAATATACAGTGCTTAACAGAAGAGCTGATAGTAGGTAATGAATTAACCTTTGAAATAGATGCACGCTTTGATGAAAATAGAGTTGTGTTATACAAATTTATGAAGATTGATGAATATGGCAACATGCATGTAATGCAGGACTTTTCAAGTAAGAGACTAGTCAGCTTCACAGAAATATTACCAGGTAAGTATAAGCTTTTATGTTTAGTGAAGGACATGTATTCCCATGAGAATTTTGATGATAGGGGGATAATACATTATACTGTAGATAAATATAAACCTATAAAAATTCTTAATTTCACTTCTGATTTAAGCTCACCACAGCTTGAAAAAACACCTATAGAGTTTAAGGCAATATGCTCTGGTGGAGATAAATTGCTCTATAAGTTTGTAGTAGATGGAAATTATCATAGTAGTTCAAATTTTACTACTAATAACAGTTATAAATGGATTCCAGAAAAAAGTGGCTTATATAGAGTTGAAGTTCTTGTAAAGGATAGTACCTATAAGGACGATTATGAAGAGAAGGCAATTATGGACTTTGTTATAGATGAAGATTGCACACAAAATGTATATATAAAAGAAATCAAGCTAAATAAGGACAAGCAAGTTCTTATAAATGAACCAGTTAAGGTAAATGTTCAGGCCACTGGTTCAAGAAATTTATTATATGAATTTATTGTGAAAAAAGAAGGTAAGGAAGTCCAATTCATAGAATATAACGAAGAAGATAATTTTAAGTTCACTCCTACTAGTGTAGGAAAATATGAAATAGAAGTTAAGGTAAAACATCTAAAATCTAAGAGAGACTATGATGTACATTCAGTGATATATATAGATTGTAAAGAATATATACCAGCTAAGATAGATTATATTCTTACAGAGAAGAAGTATATGTACCTTATAGGTGATGAAATAGTCTTAGAGGTAATAACAGAAAACACTAGCAATACTTTAACTAAATATAAGGTTGAAATCAATGGCAGAGAAGTTGAAACTACGGAATTTAGTAATGATAAGAAGTTTAAACTAATTCCAAAATGTGCAGGAGTATATACATTAAAAATATATTGTAAAAATATATTTAGTACTAAAAAGTATGATTGTAAAAAGGAATTGATTTTAGACGTATTACAAGGAGTTCCAGTAACTAACTGCAAAATAACCTTAGATAAAGAAGTAATAAGGTGCAATGAAGATGTTAACTTCTATGTGGAATGTGACGGTGGAAAAGATAATTTATATGAATTTTATTTAATGGAAAAGGGAGAATGGAAGCTAATACAAAAGTATAGTAAGAAAAATTATTATACCTTTATGCCTTTCTATAAAGGGTTTTACAAGATATTGGCATTATGTAAAAGCTGTTACTCTAAGAGTGTCTATGATGACTATTCCATTTATGAAATTCAGTGTAAGGAATAAGGTATCTTAAAAAATAAATAAGTGAAGGATGCCTAATAAGGTATAAAGAAACAAGGGAGATGAAGTAATGAGTTACGATGTGGGTAGTGTTTATGGAGGAATAAATAACTATATAAACAGCATAGCTACAAATGGAAATACTAATAGTAGTATAGGTTCAGTAAAC
Organism: Clostridium sp. UBA5119; assembly: GCF_002414285.1. NCBI lineage: Bacteria > Bacillati > Bacillota > Clostridia > Eubacteriales > Clostridiaceae > Clostridium > Clostridium sp. UBA5119. Next base: position 71,275 of record NZ_DHYX01000098.1, read on the forward strand.
AATGGAATTACTCAAAATCAATATGTTAATGGACTAGGTATTCTAAATGATACCTTAAGTTCTGGTACTGGTAGTGATGCCCTTACGGGACTAATGAGCTTAGGTTTAATGTCAGGGAGCTTTGGTGGAGGGTCAGATAGCAACACTTCTTCAAGCACTAGTGGATTTAGTTTAATCATGGCATCTTTACTAAAGGCCATGGGTGAAAAAGAGAGACAAACTCAGCAGGGAATAGATCAAAATAATAGAGCTTATAATAGTACTTCTAATGGTATAAATGATATAAGCAATGTCATTGTAAGAGCTATAGGAGGAGTAACTCCTTCCACAGTAGTAAGTGCTACAGGTACTGACTCTGAAAGAATTGAAAAAGCCATAGCTGATGCTTCAACTAAATATGGAGTAAATGCTAATTTAATAAGAGCTATAATTAAAACAGAATCAAACTTTAACCCTAATGCAGTATCGCCTGCGGGAGCTAAAGGATTAATGCAGTTAATGCCTTGCAACATAGATCACTATGGAGTTAATGATCCTTTTAACATAGAGCAAAATATTGATGCAGGTACAAGACACATAAAGGATTATCTTAAAACCTATAATTATGACCTAAATATGGCACTAGCAGCATATAACTTTGGACCAGGAAATATGGCATCCAGAGGAATCGGTAGCTCCAGTGACTTTTACAAATTACCATCAGAAACAAAAAATTATTTAGCGAAGATAAATAATTTAATATAATAACAAGGCTGTTTCAATGAAACAGCCTTGTTATATAGTACAATTAGTTTAAAATATTAGATTTATTTTTAAAGTAATGTTAAAATGGACTTTGGCTAATAATAATTAAAGTTAAATAATGAGTTAATATATAAATAAACTATTAATAAAGGATGGTATGATATGGAACGTTTAGATAAAATTTTAGGAAATTTAGGCTATGGAAGTCGTAAGGAAGTTAAGGTTAGTTGTAAAAATGGAGAGGTTGTTGTTGATGGAGAGGTTATAAAGGACAGTTCAACTAAGGTTGATCCAGAGACAGCAGTTATTGAAGTAAATGGAGAAAGGGTAATGTATAGAAAGTATGTTTACCTACTTTTAAATAAGCCAGCAGGAGTTGTAAGTGCAACCTTTGATAATTACGATGAAACTGTTATAGATTTATTAGATCCAGAATATCAAGTTTTTGAGCCATTCCCAGTGGGAAGATTAGATAAGGACACTGTTGGATTCTTATTCCTTACTAATGATGGGGCTTTAAATCATAAGTTAATCGCTCCTAAAAACCATGTAGATAAGGTTTATTATGCAGAAATAGATAAGCCCGTAAATGAAAAAGATGCTGAAAGTTTTAGAAAAGGGATTGTCATAGATGATGGTTATAAGTGTATGCCAGGAAAGTTAGAAATTATTTCTTCTACAGAAGATGGTTCTGAAGTTTTAGTTACAATACAGGAAGGTAAGTTCCATCAAGTTAAAAGAATGTTTGAAGCTTTAGATAAGTCTGTTGTATATTTAAAAAGAGTCAAATTTGGTCCTATGGAACTGGATGAAACACTAGAAGAAGGCGAATATAGGGAGCTTACTAAAGAAGAAATTGAAGTATTAAACAACTTATAGGGATTTATTAACTGTATATACATTAAATTGAATATAAAAGGTAATTTGGTGTAATGTGTAGAAAATATACAAAAAATATAGATAAAGTATAAATATTAACAATTAGTTTATATTTTTTATTATAAATTTACTTGAAAATTTATAAAATTATATATATAATATATATATAAATAGAATAAATAACCCCTTTTTATTTATACGTATAACCTAACCCCAAGGGTTATACAAGTTATTTTATGTCGAATATAATTGTATATTATTGCAAGGAAAAAACCCATTGGTTACCCCCGATGGGTTTTTTCTTGCAATAAAATTTATTTTTGGAAAACATATGTTTTCAAAGATAAATATAGAAATTATATAGCATATACTGTAAACTATATGTAATATGTAAATATCTAATGTAAAAAACACATAACATTGATTTAATAGAGCAATAATAGTAAATAGGTATACTAATTATAAACAGAGTTCTTAGCTTTTTTGAAGCTTTAGAGATGGTTGGCATCATATAAAAAAATAGTATGTATTAAGAGGATACATTACGTAAAGATGAGAGAAGTATGAAAGGAAGTGCATTATGAATATAAGAGAAGTACTTATAAGCTTTATGAAAGAAAAAGCTTATAAACCAATGAGTTTAAAAGAGTTGTCTAAAATATTTGGTATAGGTAAAAAAGAATCTAAAGATTTTTCAAACCTATTAAATGAAATGGAGAAAGATGGAGAAATAATAAAAAATAGAGCAGAGCTATATGGTATTCCAGAGAGAATGGGTATACTTAAAGGAGTTTTTGCTGCTCACCAAAAGGGTTTTGGTTTTGTAATTGTAGAAGAAGACAGACCAGATATATTTATCCCTGCTAGTAATGTAAATAGTGCCATGAACAATGACGTGGTATTAGTTAAAGTATTAAAAGATGAAAATAACGGTAAGAAATCTGAAGGAGAAATTATCAGAATTGTTGAAAGGAAGAATAAAAAACTAGTTGGAACCTATGAAGATAGTAAAAACTTCGGATTCGTTGTACCAGATGATAAAAAGATAGGTCAAGACGTATTCATTTCAAAAAATGATAGAAATGGAGCAAAATCAGGTCAAATAGTAGTGGTAGAAATCACTAGTTGGCCAGAAAAAAGAAGAAATCCAGAAGGAAAGATAATTGAAATCCTAGGAGAAAAGGGAGATAAGGGAATAGATATCCTAACTATAATTAGAAAACATAATCTTCCTGAAGAATTCCCATTACAGGTAGAGGAATATGCAGAAAGAATAGAAGATATGGTTCCTCAAAGTGAAATAGACAGAAGAAGAGATCTTAGAGATGTAACCATGGTTACAATAGATGGAGAAGATGCAAAGGACCTAGATGATGCTGTTTCAGTAGAAGTTCTGAAAAATGGAAACTTCAAGCTAGGAGTTCATATTGCAGACGTATCACACTATGTAAGAGAAAATAATGTCCTTGATAAGGAAGCCTTTAAAAGAGGTACCTCTGTATACCTAATTGATAGAGTTATTCCAATGCTACCTAGAAAACTATCAAATGGAGTATGTAGCTTAAATCCAAAGGTGGATAGACTTGCTCTTAGTTGCTTTATGGAAATTGATCCTACAGGAAAAGTAGTAGATCATGATATCTTTGAAAGTGTAATAAAAACTAATGAAAGAATGACTTACACTGATGTAACTAAGATTCTTAGAGATGAAGATGCTGAAACTATAGAAAAGTTTAAACATCTTCATGAAGACTTTAAGAACATGGGTAAGTTATTTGAGCTCTTAAATAAAAAGAGATTATCAAGAGGTGCCATAGATTTTGACTTTGAAGAATGTAAAATAATTCTAGATGATACTGGCAAACCAATAGATATCCTACCTCGTGAAAGAGCCATTGCCAATAGAATAATAGAAGAATTTATGCTAATCTGTAATGAAACTGTAGCAGAGCACTTCTTCTGGCTTAATGCACCATTTGTTTATAGAGTTCACGAAGACCCAGATATGGAGAAGTTATTACACTTTAGCGAATTCGTATATAACCTAGGATATCATGTAAGATTTAAAGAAGATGAGATTCATCCAAGGGAGCTTCAAAAGATTCTAGAAAAGGTTAAAGGCAAGAAGGAAGAAACAGTAGTTAGCACCTTGCTTTTAAGATCTATGATGAAGGCAAAATATTCCCAAGTATGTGTAGGACACTTTGGTCTTGCTGCTAAGTACTATTGTCATTTCACATCTCCAATAAGAAGATATCCTGACCTAGTAATTCATAGAATTATAAAGGAAATGATAAACGAAGGATTAAATTCCAAGAGAGAGAAGAGATTAAGAACCTTTGTAATAGATGCTTCAAAACAATCCTCTGATACAGAAAGAATGGCTGTGGATGCAGAACGTGAAGTAGATGACTTAAAGAAAGCTGAATACATGATGGATAAGATTGGAGAAGAATTCGAAGGAATCATATCCTCTGTAACTAGCTTTGGTATGTTCGTTGAACTTCCTAACACCATAGAAGGTTTAGTTCATATTAGTGAGCTTCATGATGACTACTATATCTATGATGAAAAGCATCTAGCTTTAGTTGGTGAGAGAACTAAGAATATCTACAGACTAGGGGATGAAGTTAAGGTAGTTTGCTCTAAGGTTGACATAGATGCCCACGATATTTACTTTGAAATAGTTAAACCAGAAGTAGAAGAAGAGGAAGAAGAAATGTCCCTAGACATCGATGATTTAATTTTTGGAGAATAAAATATAGTTAAGAAGTAAATGGACTTTCAAAAAATTAACTAATCTAATAAAAATGTTGAGCATGCCCATATATTATTAACGCTCAGCCATTTCGGAATATTAATAAGTTAAAATGTTTAGAGAATAAAAACTTAAGGATAAAAATTTAACATTATATAAGAAGAGATAAAATTTTATTTATTAAATTAAATATGATTTTATCTCTTCTTTTTTATGTAATTTGCTATAAATTAAGGTATATTAATAAAAATATAGGATAATTTTACATAATGGAGAGCAAAAATGAAAAAAAGATTGTTAAAAAGTTAAACAAATCAGATAAATTTTTAACAAAGTACTAGTATTTTTAGAAAAAGGTGGTATACTAAAATTATAAATGTTAAATAAATAACAAAATTTAAAGTTTATATTAGGGAGGTTCATATTATGGCACGTTTTACATTACCAAGAGACATATATCATGGAGAAGGAGCGTTAGAAACTCTGAAAACTTTAAAGGGGAAGAGAGCTTTCGTAGTTGTTGGTGGCGGATCTATGAAGAGATTCGGATTCTTGCAAAAGGTTGAAGACTACCTAAAAGAAGCAGGTATGGAAGTTGAATTATTTGAAGGTGTAGAACCAGACCCATCAGTAGAAACAGTTATGAAAGGTGCAGAAGCTATGAGAAGCTATGAGCCAGATTGGATAGTTTCTATAGGTGGAGGATCTCCAATAGATGCAGCAAAAGCAATGTGGATATTCTACGAATACCCAGAATTTACTTTTGAACAAGCAGTTATTCCATTTGGACTACCAGAATTAAGACAAAAAGCAAAATTCGTTGCAATACCATCAACTAGTGGTACAGCTACAGAAGTTACAGCATTCTCTGTAATTACTGATTACAAAGCTAAGATTAAATATCCATTAGCTGATTTCAATATAACACCAGATATAGCAATAATAGATCCATCACTTGCACAAACAATGCCAAAGACTCTAGTTGCTCATACTGGAATGGATGCTTTAACTCATGCTATAGAAGCATACACAGCATCACTAAGATCAAACTTTTCAGATCCATTAGCATTAAAAGCAATTGAAATGGTAAAAGAATACTTAATAGATTCTTATAATGGATGTGAAAAATCAAGAAACTTAATGCACGAGGCTCAATGCCTTGCAGGAATGGCATTCTCAAATGCACTACTAGGAATAGTTCACTCCATGGCGCATAAAACAGGAGCAGTATTCCACATTCCTCATGGATGTGCAAATGCAATCTTCCTTCCATATGTAATTCAGTACAACAGAACTAAATGTGAAGATAGATATGCAGATATAGCTAGAATGTTAAAATTAAATGGAAATACAGATTCAGAATTAACTGATTCATTAATAGAAATGATCAATGACTTAAATACAAAACTAAGTATTCCTCACTCAATGAAGGAATACGGTGTTACTGAAGAGGACTTCAAAGCAAATCTTGAGTTTATAGCTCACAATGCAGTACTTGATGCATGCACAGGCTCAAACCCAAGAGAAATAGACGACAAAACAATGGAAAGACTATTTGAATGCACTTACTACGGTAATAAAGTAGAGTTCTAAGTGACACTCCAAATCTTTGATTTGGTAAGTGGAACTTACTCATTGGAACAAAATGAGAAGGAGTTTCCTCTCGAGCAAAGCGAGAAAATAAATTTCTGATTTAGTTACTCGAACTTACTCATTGGAACAAAGTAAAAAGGGGTTTCTTTATAATTGGGGTAAAATAAACAATTTAGTTAGTGGAAGAAACTCCACTTAAAAAATGGGGTTTCTTATATTATGTTATAAATTCTGTTGAACTAAGGTACAGCAGATTTAAAAAATATCCTTATAATTCATCAAATCAAATCAAATCAAATCAACTTGGAAGAGCTGTCTCAAAGTAGAGTTTAAAAAAATTCTACCGTGAGACAGCTCTTCTAAGTTCTACTCCAAATCTATGATTTGGTTAAGTAGAACTTACTCATTTGAACGGAGTGAAAAGGAGTTTCCTATCGAGCAAAGCGAGAAAAAGAAATTTTTGATTTGGTTAAGTAGAACTTACTCATTTGAACGAAGTGAAAATGAGTTTCCTTACGACCAAGGGAAGAAAGAAATCTATGAGGAAATCACTGAAACCCCCACAGCGCCAACAACTAGTTAAATAGTTTCCTAGTTATATAGATAAATAGTTTCCTATATAAAAATAGAACTATTTAAAAAGTTTTATATATAAATATTTTTAATTTTAAATAGTTAAAATTCATATATTTCAAGGTTAATAATTACAATATTTTTATTTTAGGTTATAATAAAAATAGGTTATACTATACAATACATTTTAAATTTAGTAAAATCACATGTATAATGAGAAAATTATATATTAATCATAAAAGTAGGTGAAAACATGGCAAAGAAATTAGGAACTAAAACTTTAGTAGAAAATAGAAAAGCAAGACACGATTACTTCATAGAAGAAGCTATGGAAGCTGGAATAGTACTTGTAGGAACAGAAGTTAAATCTATAAGAGCTGGAAAAGCAAACCTTAGAGATAGCTATGCAGATGTATACAATGGAGAAGTCTTCGTAAAAAATATGCACATAAGCCCTTATGAGCAAGGAAACATATTTAACAAAGATCCTCTAAGAGTAAGAAAGCTACTTCTTCACAAAGGAGAAATAGATAAACTTTTAGGATTCACGGCTCAAAAGGGGTACACTCTAATACCACTTAGCTTATATCTTAAAGACGGTAAAGTAAAAGTAAACCTTGGAGTATGTAGAGGTAAAAAAGATTACGACAAGAGAGATGTAATGCTAGAAAAAGCAGCTAAGAGAGACATAGACAGACAAATGAAAGAGAAATACAGGTAAGAATCTAAATCTTTGATTTAGT
>NZ_DHYX01000011.1:0-30871 GCF_002414285.1 Clostridium sp. UBA5119
TTATATTAAAAAATCATATCAATAGTTTCAAGCCCTAAAGTGTAATTATGCACACTCTAGGGCTTTTTTGGGTGGAAATATACTTATAAGCTTGGTTGTTGGTATTCAGTTTTCAATGGTATGGAAAGATTATTATCCACAGTGAAATTTTTCAAATAAAAAATAAATTGACTTAAATAGACTACTGTGCTAAAGTAAACTATAAATTACAAAATAGTTTAATATTTAAGTTTTCTAGGGTTCCGCAGTTTATAACTGGCAGGTCCGAGAGAAAACGCACAGTTAATTGTGTACACGGAAGGATAAAAGCCTGGGAGATACTGTTGAAGGACAGTTTCTTCTGGGCTTTTTTGTTTGGCTAAAATCAGGTGTTTTGGCGAAAGCTGAGGAAGGATAGTCATCAACAAGTGATTCGTCGTGTCTGATAAGATGGAGGGATTTTTTATGAATAAGCATTGGGTAAGTGTCATTATCGCTGCTTGCTTTGAAGTAGGCTGGGTCATTGGTTTAAAGCATGCTTCAACTGTATGGGAATGGATAGGCACTGCAATTGCAATCTATGTTAGTTTTTATTTGCTTATTAAAGCGGGAGAGCATTTACCAGTTGGCACGGTATATGCAATNNAGGATAAAAGCCTGGGAGATATTTTAATAATATCACTTATGGCTTTTTTATTTTTATTTCTTTTGAATAAGTCATGAGATATTATTATACTAATCTTAACTACTACTAATTAAAGGAGGATTTCTAATGAAAAAGTTTGTCATTGAAAATGAATTTTGGAGCCTATTTCCAAGTGTAAAAATCGGAGTAATTGTTTGTTATGGTATAGATAATACTATAAAAGATAAAGAAGCATATAAAAAAATGATTTTAAATTCAGAAAAAGAAGCCTTAAAGTATTTGCAGAATGCTGAATTTAGCAGTAACGAAGTTATAAAAGTATGGAGAGAGGCATTTAAAAAGTTTAAAACAAAGAAGGGTGCAAGGTCATCTATTGAGGCGTTACTAAAGAGAGTGCATAATGGAAATCAATTAGGGACTATTAATCCACTTGTTGATATTTATAACTCTATTTCATTAAAATATGCACTTCCTTGTGGTGGTGAGGATATAGATACATTTGTTGGGGATATAAGATTAACTAAGGCTATTGGAAATGAAAATTTTGTAGTATTAGGAACGGATAAAAGTGAACCACCATATGAAGGTGAAATAGTATATAAAGATAATGAGGGAGCAATTTGTAGGTGCTGGAATTGGCGTGAGTCAGTAAGAACTATGCTTACTGAAAATACAAAGAATGCTTTTTTGTGTATTGAATTAATTGATGAAAAAAGAACAGACGAGTTCGAAAATGCTTTAAAAGATTTAGAGAAAGCAGTACAAGATAATTTAGGAGGAACATGTAAGGTCTCAATTCTTGATATTAACAATAAAAAAGTAACAATACTTTAATTTGAGGAGGATAAGTTGATGAGTGGTTTCAGTTATAAAGATATTTATAGTGAAGATGAAAAAAGAATATTGGAAGTGAACATACTTCCAGAAAAACATTGTAACTTTGATTGTATATTTTGTCCTATTGGAAGATCACAAAATAAGATAGATACCCAGAAGTCCTTTGATGAAATGAATAGTTCATTAAAAGAACTGGAAAAAATGATAGAAAGTACTAAAGCAGAATTAGTTTTTATTAACTCAAAAGGAGAAGCTTTAGTGAATGAAAATATTATTGATATAATTAATATTATTAAAGGTAAAGGGTTGCCAGTGAAGCTATTATCAAACGGTTATATTCTAAACTGGCCAGAATTTAAAGAGATTGCAAATATGTGCGAGGAAATTATTGGTGAGATAAAGGTTGCTTCAAATGAAGATTTCCAAAAAATTCAAAGGCCAATTGAAGGATATACCTTTGAGAATCATATTTCAAATATGAAAGCTTTTAGAGAGCAATATAAAGGTAAATTTATATTAGAAGTAACTATTCTAAAGGGCTATAACGATGATGAAGAATCCATACAGAAACTAAAAAGTGTTATTAAAGAAATATCTCCTAACAAGGTAATTATTGAAAGATTAGAAGATGAAAGATTTAAGAAAAAACTTGGTATATCTGATGAAAGATTTGAGGAAATTTCAAATTCATTACTAAATATCTAGCAATGCTCAGATTTAATATAAATTATAAATATTTTAAGAGAATCCTAAATCTAAAAAGGATTCTCTTAATTTTTAATAAGTATTAAAAATCAGTAAGAATATTATGGATTAAGTTGTGTCATTAATTCTTAAAATATGTACAGTTATAGTAAATAATGGTATTATATTTATGTACCACTTAAAGGAAAGGTATACTCAATAATATATATCTATATGAATTCTTATTATAGTTTAAGTGGAAAGGAAGAGAGAGATGAATTTCGAAATTGGGATATAAGTAGTAACGAAATAAAAAGCATTTCTGAATTCCCTAATATTCCACTTATAGTAATAGCAAGAGATAGTAAGGTAGCTGAAAGAGAATGGGTGAAATATAGTATTCCAGAGAAGGAAGCAACTTTATATGAAAATCAGTGGGGTAAACTACAAATTGAGTTATCTAAACTTTCAGATAAAGGAAGATTAGTAATTGCTGAAAATAGCGATCATGAAATTTATTTAGATCGACTTAATGTAATAATTAAAAATTTAAAGACATTAATATAGCATCTTTTATATCCCTACATGCTTTAATTGAGTGTTTTAATACTGCATACAATCCTAAATTAAAAAGAATATTTAAAAAATTGTAATATGTAAAGGAGCTATGATGATGAAATTAGTTATTTTTGTTTTATCAGTAATTGTTGTAATTGGTATAGTGGTTATGGGAGAACGTTATAGTGCAAAAAAAGCTATTTCAGACTATATGGATAATCAAGGAATAGATAAGAAAGATATTGTAGTTGATGATTTCTTTAAAGATTGGAAAGTTGGTGGATATTTGTATTGTGTATCTATTAATGATGAAGATCCAGATATATATTATGAATATCATTATGAGAGTGGGAAAATAGGATTTTCAGCTTCAAAAATGGATGAGGAATCTATAAAAGAAAAAGTATGGGGTGGGAATGTTTTTTCTGATTCGGAATTAGAAAACTTAAAACATCCACCTCTGAAAGATTTTTAGAAAACTTTTTATATAATAAAAGGAGGAAATGATGTTTTTTAATAATATAGAAACAGATAGATTATTTCTTAAAAACATATCCAGTGATGACAGAGATTTTATATTTAGCGAATTTTCAGATGATGTAGTTAATAGATACCTATTTGATGCAGAGCCATTAACTGATGTTGAAGGTGCAGATGAAATTATTAATTTTTATACACAGCAGGAACCACGATTACAGAATCGTTGGATTATAATAAGAAAATCAGATGGGATTAAAATGGGTACATGTGGGTTTCATTGTTGGAATCACACAGAGTATAAAGTGGAAATTGGTTATGATCTTAAAGAAGAATTTTGGGGAAATGGGTATATGCAAGAAGCAATTAAAGAAATTATCACATTTGCCATAAGAAATATGAATATAAAAGAGATAAGTGCATGCATTTATATTGATAATAAAAGGTCAATTCGTCTTGCTGAAAATCTTGGATTTGTTTTATCTGGTTCAAGTTATGAATTATTTAGAGATAAAAAATATTTGCATAATATATATTCGCTTTATCTAACCAATTTAGCATAATCTATCTACGGCGTGACGGCGTGAGCCTAGATTAAAAAATTAACCTTCCAGACAAAACATAACAAAAAAAGTCGGGAATAACTGCTTGAAAAGCAATATGATATAAATGTAGACAGGAGTGATGAGTATGGGATGGATTGAATGTATTGGTGAAGCTATTAGTTACATCGAGGAAAATATCACCGAGGAACTTACAATAGAGGAAATTGCAACACAGGCTTTAGTGTCACCTTTTTATTTCCAAAAAGGATTTGCAATGCTTTGTGGTTTTACGGTTGGAGAGTATATTAGACAACGTAGGCTTGCTCTTGCCGGCAGTGAGCTTGTATCTACTGATGAGAAAATTATTGATATTGCAGTGAAATATGGCTATAACTCACCAGATAGTTTCACAAAAGCCTTCACTCGTTTCCATGGTGTCACACCTACTGCAGTTCGAAAAGACGGAGCAATGATTAAATCTTTTGCGACCTTAAAAATCAAATTTTCATTGGAAGGCGGTTATATTATGGATTACAAAATTGTTGAAAAAGATTCATTTACAGTTATGGGAGTATCAAAGGTATTTAAATATGATAGTGCAACTAGAGAAATTCCACAGTTTTGGACAGAGCATTATCAAACAGGAAAGGGTAAAGTTGTGTGTGGAATGTACGGTGTATGCATTGATGAGAGTATGGGTTCAGATGAATTTGAGTATTTGATTGCCGATAATTATATTCCATCCACAGTAACTCCAGAGGGTTTTATTACAAAGATTATTCCTAAACACACTTGGGCTATTTTTGCCTGCAAGGGTGCAATGCCAAAATCATTGCAAGATGTAAACCAAAAAATCTTCTCAGAATGGCTACCTAACTGTAAAGATTATGAAATTGCAGCTGGTTATAACATTGAAATGTATACAAATATAGCTGATTATCCAAAGGGTAATCAGGATGAAAATTATTACAGCGAAATTTGGATTCCTGTTAAGAAAAAATAATTAAAAGGTAAAAAGCCAATTCTTAGTGTTATTAAGTATTGGCTTTTTATGTAATTAGCAAATATTCATGTGATATACTAAAAGAACACATAAGATAAATATTAAGCATATCTTTAAAGAAATATTTTTTCAAGAATATTGCCAACCTTATGGCCAAATTAAAAGATGATATAATATAAAGGAGAAGATAAGAAATGTTTAGTTATAAAATATTAGATAAAACAAGTATTGAAACACTTCATAAAACGTTTTTAGATGCATTTTCTGATTATCAGGTTAAGATGGATTTACCTATCTGGAAGTTTAAGCAAATGCTTCAAAGAAGGGGTTATGTCTCCGAAATGTCCATAGGTGCATTTAAAAGTGAAATATTAGTTGGATTCGTTTTAAATGGATTTAGAAATTGGAATGGAAAATCAACAGTATATGATCTTGGGACAGGCGTTACAGTTGAATATAGAAGACAAGGTATCACAAGCAATATGCTTTTAAATATCAAAAAAGAGCTTAAAGAAAAGCAAGTAGACCAATACTTACTTGAAGTAATTAAATCTAATACATCTGCGGTTGAACTTTATAAAAAACAAGGCTTCGAGATTCAAAGAGAGTTCCAATGTTTTCAACTAGATAAAAAGAAATACAATCCAATAACAACCTATAAGGTTGAACATGTTGACAAAATTAACTTAAGACAATTAACAGAATTTTGGGATTTTCAGCCATCTTGGCAGAATTCTAATGAATCTATAAGCTCTATACCAGAAGCATTCCTATATTCTATTGTGCGTTTTGATAACAATATTGTTGGCTATGGCATTATTGATAAAAAAACAGGAGATATTCCACAAATAGCAGTGAATAAGGATTATAGGGGTAAAGGAATTGCAAGAAGTATAATTACAGATATGATAAAAAACACAGATCCACATAAAATCAGCATTCTTAACGTAGATGATCAATCTAAATCTACTAAAAACTTTTTACTCCAATTAGGGTTTGAATATAGTGTTAGTCAGTATGAAATGCTTTTGAAGATATGATTTTATTGATCTGACATAACATAAGGCTGGCTACTCAACTCGGGTAATATATTGTGGTATTATAGCATGCGTATATTGAAAAATAAGTAGGTTATAGAAATATATATTAAGGGGATTTTAAGCATGCATACAACTGATGTTATAGGCAATGGAGTAGCGTTGATGACTAATAAGTTTAACATGTACTTTGGTTTATATATGGATGAAAAAGGAGTCATTTAGATATATAGAGTTATAAGAAATAGCGGAGTGAAAAAATATGAAAAGAACAATGCTAAAGAGTTCAGTAATTATGAAATTAAAAGAAAAGATTGAATTAGGAAACACTGAAGCTATACAAGTGTTTTGGAATAACATAGAGAAAGGTAATGCTCCATTAATAGAGAAGATAGATGGTGATTCGGAAAATAGTTTAGTTACTTTTGTTTATAAGGGCAATGGAGATATTGAAAATATAGTTCTTATATTACCAATAGGGAGAGATAACTTAGAAAAAAATAAAATGGAGAGACTTTTAGATACAGATATATGGTATGCAAGCTATGAAATTAATAGCAAATTACGATTTCAATACTCTTTTTCTGTTAATGATTCTCTTGATGTTAATTGTGAAAAGAGATGGAATAACTTAGAATATGATAAGTTAAATAAAAATATATTAGTTTTTAAAGGTGAAAATGATGATGAAGATGAAGTAGATTCATATGTAGTAATGCCAAATGCAGAGGAAGAATTTTGGGTTAAAGAAAGAAATGATACTCATAAAGGAATCATACATGAACACGAGTTTTATAGTGAAAATATAGAAGGTAGTCGTAGAGTTACTATTTATACACCTTATGGTTATGATGAAGATAATAAACCTTATAAGTTTTTAGTTCTAACTGACGCGGAGGAGTACATTAATATTCTTTCAGCTAGAAATGTAATAGATAATGTAATAGCAGATAAAAAAATTGAACCTATAGTTGCAATATTTATTGGCTCTATAGGAATGAGAGATAAAGAATTAAGTTGTGATGATGCCTTTGGAGATATGATTGTTAAAGAACTACTTCCATGGATTAGAAATAATTATAATATTTCTGGTCAAGCTGATGAAGCTATAATTGGAGGATTAAGTTTAGGTGGATTGATGGCATCATATTTAGGATTAAAACATTCCGAAGTTTTTGGGAATGTACTTTCTCAATCAGGTTCCTATTGGTACAAACCAAAAGATCATGATGGTCATGAACTAGATTGTTGGATAAGTACTAAATTTAAGACAATAGAAAAGTTACCACTTAAGTTTTATTTAAATGTAGGGGTTCTAGAACATAAAGAAGGTATGATTGGTACAAATAATATATTAAAAGATGTTTTAATAGAAAAGGGATACGATGTCTATTTTGAGTACTTCAATAGTGGACATGATTACTTATCATGGGGTGAAACATTGGCTAATGGATTAATTTCATTAATAGGAGAAACTTGCTATTAAATATATGGCTAAATAGTATATTCTGAGTATGATTTCCAAAACTAACATATAATGTTTACAAATATTTCAATTAGGTGTATAATTTTCATATGTAACAGTGTAATTTTGAAAGGTGGAGTGCCATTCGGTCAAATTAGTACTATGTAATCAAAAAGTATAATTTGGCACGGAGAAGTAAGATAGAATCATTTATTAAAATAGAGTGGTAAAACTGTTTGATGTGACAGTTTATTTGGTGAACCATTTTATTAGTATATGATTTTATTTTACTCTCTAGGCAATTGAACTATCTTTTTATGATAGAAGTCGTAGAGTAAAATCTACGGCTTTTTATTTTATTTAAATTATACTGTTACATTTACATTTTATATGAAAAAATTAATTTAAGAAGGAGATATTATTATGAAAAGACCATATGTGAACTTAAAAAGTGAAAATAAAATTAATGATTTTATGTTAGAATTACAAAATAGTATAAAAAAGCTTAAATCTTTAGAAGGAGTAATTGGAATAACCTTAAATGGAGGGATGTCTCGAGGTTATGTAGATTATCTATCTGAAATTGACATAGTTATTTATTTAGATAAAGAAAATTATGAACTATGGAATAATGGAAAATCACCTATACCAATTGGGATTACAATGGCTCAAAAATATCTTTACGATATAAAGATATTAAATTTGGAGGAAGAAAAACAGAAATCGTGGGATAGTATTGCTTTATGGGATTTATCTTATGCAAAAATTTTATATGATCCCAATGGAGAAATAAAAGAATTTGTAAGAGATAAACTTAGAAATAAACCAGAACCATTACAAGCTGAAGGATTACTTTTTGATTGTTGGTGGTATTTTAGATTAGCAGGTGATATATGGATTCATAGGGGGGATACAGTGCAAGGTCATTATATGATGAATAATGCTGTCACTAAGTTAGTAGAAGCTCTATTTATAGTAAATGGTGAATACATTCCACATGAAAAATGGATTATTCATTTTAGTAGAACTCTTTCTTGGACACCATCACAATGGGAAACAAGAATTCTTGAAGTAATGAGTACAGGAGATTTATCATTAGAAAGTTTAATTAATAGGCAAAGTGTTATTGAAAAGTTATGGAAAGAAATAGATTTATATATTGTTGAAAAAGAGTGTCCACATTTTAAGCTTAGAGTTATGCAAAAAAGTTTTTATGACTTACTTAAATTGCTATTTGAAAATGATTTTGTAACAGTTGAGGAATGGAGTGAAAATGCCAGTTTATCCTTTTTATCAGGAGAACCTTTTTTTAGTTTTGTAACTATTAATGATGGAAAAATAATTGTTGATAAAGAAAAAGCTTTTTCAATAAAACCTGAGGATTTATATTATTGGCATTATGAAATTTTAGAAAAAGTATTATTAGAAATATAAGGTTATTAATAAATGTTGTATTAGTTGAAGGATTAAAAATAGGTTATTATGTAAAATAAGAAGTGATATTGATGATAATATTAGTGAAGATAAAACCAAATAATTATTTTAGAAACTTGAAACCCAAGAAAAAGTGATTAAGAGAAGAAAAATGCTCTTTTTTATTCGCAATGAAGGTCAAGAAATAGAATTCTTTATGATATATACTTTAGATATTGGAGGTGGAAGAATGAGTGAGGCTGAAACTATTATGGCGGTACAACGTATGCAAGAGTACATTGATGTTAATATTTTAAGAAAGATTACGTTAAAAGAACTAGCTGTTGTGGCAGGATATTCACCATGGCATGCTGCAAAACTTTTCAAAGAAGTTACTGGTAAGGCACCATTTGACTATATTCGTGCATTAAGGCTTACTAAGGCTGCGTTAATACTACGTGATAGTAATGAAAAGATTATAGATGTAGCGATGGATTTTGTCTTTGACTCACACGAGGGATTTACAAGAGCATTTTCAAAGGAATTTGGGATGCCGCCAAGAAGATATAGTCAATGTACACCACCAATAAAACTATTTATGCCTCAGAAAGTTTTCGATACCTACCGTGCATTTCATAAAGGAGGAAANNGAAAAAAGATGAGTGATAATTTTAATACCAAATCTGTATTTGTACAAGTTATTGAGCGTCCTTCACGAAAAGTTTTGTTAAGGCGAGGGAAAAAAGCAACGGATTATTTTGAATATTGTGAGGAGGTAGGGTGTGATGTATGGTCAGTACTTTCAAGTGTAAAAGAAGCCATATATGAGCCAATTGGAATGTGGCTTCCAAAACATCTTATTAAAGAAGGAACATCAGAATATGTGCAAGGTGTAGAAGTTCCCGTTGACTACACAAATGATATTCCTAGTGGATATGAACTTATAGAATTACTACCTTGCAAATTAATGATTTTTCAAGGTGAATCCTATAATGATGATGATTTTATGTATGCAATCAATGAAGTGTGGAATCATATTGAAAAATTTGATCCTACTGTTTACGGATATCAGTGGGCACCAGAAACTGCACCAAGATTTCAGCTTGCACCAATGGGATACAGAGGATATATTGAAGCACGTCCTATTAAATCAATAAACTAAATACTAGATACAAAAACTATTTTAAAGGCACTAAGATAATAAAATCTTGGTGCTTTCTTTCTACGTGTTACTTATTGTACTAGTATCCTTTTGGAGTTATCACTATATACAAGCAATATTATTGACTTTATAAAAACTATTTTAACTATAATACTGCTGTAATA
The DNA here is from genome assembly GCF_002414285.1 of Clostridium sp. UBA5119. Lineage (NCBI taxonomy): Bacteria > Bacillati > Bacillota > Clostridia > Eubacteriales > Clostridiaceae > Clostridium > Clostridium sp. UBA5119. The sequence continues at coordinate 9,971 of NZ_DHYX01000011.1, forward strand.
AAAAACAATTTAAAAATCTAACTTTCATTAGGATGAAATCATAGTGATAGTAGTGCATAGCTGATAATAAAATATTATAATATAATAAAGTAAAAGATAAATATGACTAGTTCTCTATATAAATATTTACATAGGGAAATAGGTATATAGCAAAATATTTATATATATAAATATGGATATATTTAACTATAAAACTATATAACTAGTAAACTAGTTGTTCTGTTCATGCTGGTTTGAGGGCTTTTGTTAATTTTCTAGTTAAATAAAAGTTAAGATTTTATAGTGAAATATCTGATAGATTATTAAAGGTTATGATAGACAAAAGAAAAAATATAAATATTATAATGTTATGATAAGGAGGATGACGATGGTTTATTTAAGTGTTTTCACATTTCCAAATGATGATATGGAATTTGATTTTATAATAGAGGAAAAAAGAAGGTGCTACGACTCCTTTTATCCATTTAAGATATTATCAAAACATAGTTTTGAAAGAATTGATTTTGAACCAGTTACGATTTTATATGGTGGAAATGGTTCGGGAAAATCAACGGCATTAAATGTGATAGCAGAGAAAACAGGAATCAATCGAGATTCTATTTATAATAAATCTAATTTCTATCCTGACTATATCAATTTGTGTGAGATGCATCTTGAAAATGACATACCTAAAAATAGCAGAATTATAACAAGTGATGATGTATTTGATTATATGTTGAATATTCGAAACCTCAACGAAGGAATTGATCAAAAACGGGAAAAACTTTTTGAAGAATACTTAGATGCAAAATATTCTAATTTCCAAATGAAGTCTATAGAAGATTATGAGAAACTAAAAAAAGTAAATACTGCTAGAAGTAAAACCCAGTCAAAGTTTGTTAGAAATGAAGTTANNCAAATGGGGAAAGTGCATTTCGATATTTTATTGAAAAAATTGGCGAAAATGGATTATACATATTGGATGAGCCTGAAAACAGCCTTTCTCCAAAACGTCAGATGGAATTAATGAAATTTATCGAGGACTCTGCACGGTTTTTAGGATGTCAATTTATTATATCAACACATTCACCTTTTCTGCTTGCTATGGGCGGAGCAAAAATATATGATCTTGATGAAAATCCAGTTGATGTGAAAAAGTGGACAGAATTAGAAAATGTGCGTTCATATTACGAATTTTTCAAAAGGTATGAAAATCAGTTTTGATGATGTTGAAAGTAGAAAGATAATGAGTATTCTATAGCTAATTTAATAAAGGGAAGGATTTCATAGTAAAAATCAGGTTGGTTACGAAAAAGTTATGGCAGACACAAGAAAGAAAAGTTAGTGACGTCTAAAATGAATAGTAATTACTTTTCAATTCTAAAACAGATAATAAAAAAAATATCCCGCAATGAAAAGCGGGATTAATTCTATTGGAAAATCATATTTGGCTTTTATGGCAATTAGACAAAATAGGTTTATCTTTTGCTCTATTTATGATATTTTCCTGTACTCTCTACTATATCAATCTCAATAACTGCAGTACCCTTAATCATCTTATCAGGAAGCTCTTTTCCAGCAAATTGTGGAGTGTACTTTTCAACTAGCTTATTTAACACTTCATGTTTATAATCCAAGTCCTCAAGTAGCGAAGCGTTTCCAACAATTACGACGCTATTGTACTCTGCTTCGGTGTCACAGGCATTTTCGATATTGTCAGTCAAGAGACCAAACAATTCATCAACCTCAAAGCATACTTTGGGGTTTCTATTTATATTATCGATTTTTTGTCCCTTTGGTAGACCATGAATATAAATTTTGTTATTGTAATAAACAAAGTGCATGGCAACCACATATGGATAACCATTCTCATTGATAGTAGCGAATCGTCCGATATCTGTACGATGAAGGAGCTCATCAATCTGCTCCAACGTTAATTGAAACTTCTTCATTCTATGTTGCATAACTTAATTATCCTCCTAATCATATAAATTTGATTTCTATTCAAGATATATATGTACTTGATATAGAATTAAACATATTGTAGCATAGGAGTGAACCTATTAAAAGATACACTTATACTATATATTATAGGATACACTTTGGTATAAGGATGGTTATAATTATATGATTTATATTCAAGAAAGTTCAAATGATCCAATATAGATAGGGGTTACAATGTAGCATAAATTGTTAGCGAGATTAATTTTAACATTATTATTGCATACTCACCTTTCTCGTCAGATGCTAAATATGATGGATAATTTAAAAATAACTTACCATATGTTATAATTTTGAATATAGATAAAGCGTTAAGGAGGTGGCGACTTGGCACAGCAATATACCAGAAAAATGATTCGTGAGGTATTCATAAAGATGCTGAATGAGCGTCCACTTAGCAAAATCACAGTTAAGGATATTGCTACAGCATGTGAGATCAACAGAAATACTTTTTATTATTACTACACAGATGTATATGCACTTCTGTCAGAGATCTTCCAAACAGAACTTCAGACAGTCATTGATGAATATAATGATACACTTTCCTGGGAGGAGAGTTTTATTGTGGCTGCTAAATTTGCTTTAGAAAACAAAACAGCCATTTATCATGTATATAATTCCATGCAGAGGGAAGAATTAGTGAACTATATATACAATGTATCAGGAAATGTCATGATTCGGTATGTTGAAAGAGTAAGAGATGGTATCTCAGCCTCTTCCGGAGATAAAAAACTGATTGCCTCCTTTTATCAATGTGCCCTTACTGAAATGGTACTACGCTGGATTGCTACCGGAATGAAGGAGGCCCCTGATACTATCGTCAAACGAATCGGATACCTCTTCGATGGAAACATTGAGTTATCCCTTAAGCGAAGTGCTGGTTTAAATGGTGTCTAGTAAAAGGCAATAGGAGATTCCTTTTTATCAGACATTTTAACCTCAATGACTAAAAGTTAAGCAAATAAACTACGGTGTTCGAATTCCGAACACCGTAGTTTGTTTATCTAATGAAAAAGATACAAAAAAACTATATCATAGATTTATAGAAATCTTACAGATAATAAGTATCCACAAAATTAGGGGAGAACTTATTAATACTAGTAGAGTGAATATAGAAGAACTCTAAATATAATAGTAGGATTTAGAATACTATTAAAAAATTAAGAAAGAGGGAGATAATAATGAAATTAAAAACACATGATGATAGACTTACCCTTACAAATGGAAGTTATCATGCTTTAGTAAATGCAAGAAAACCTAAAGGAATTGAAGATAAAAAAGCTTATTTAATTGGTACTGGAATTGGTGCTTTGGCTGCTGGTTGTTTTTTAATTCGTGATGCTCACATGGATGGTAGTAAGATTACCTTCTTGGAACGATTAGATATTCCTGGTGGATCTTTGGACGGAAATGTTCGTCAAAATATGGATTATGTAGCACGTGGCGGACGTGAAATGGGTCATCATTTTGAGGTTTTATGGAGTTTATTTAGTTCATTACCATCTACAGAAGATCCTAATATGACTGTTTTAGATCATTTTTATTATACAAACTACGATGATCCAAACTTTAGCAATTGCCGTATTACTAAAAATCAAGGTGTGCGCTATGACAATGGAAAATTTAATTTGGGCCAAGATTTAGCAAAAGAATTAGCTGCTTTTGTAAATATGCCAGATGAAGAACTTGAAGATAAAACTATGGAAGATGTTTTTTCTGAAGAGCTTCTAAGCACTGATTTCTGGACATATTGGAGAACAATGTTTGCTTTTGAAAACTGGCATAGTGCTTTAGAGATGAAATTATATATGAATCGTTTCATTCACCATGTTGATGGATTGACAGATCTTTCGTCCCTACAATTTTCAAGACATGATCAATATACTTCATTTGTAAAACCTATGGTTAAATATTTAGAGGACCATGGTGCTAAATTTGAATATGGAGTTACTGTTGATAACGTTGAATTCTCAATTTCAGATGATAAAAAGGTTGCAAAGAAAATAGTTGCAACAGATAAAACTGGAAAAGATATCTCTATTGATTTAACAGAAAATGACTTAGTGTTTATTACTAATGGTTCTATGACTGAAAGTTCAGGATATGGTGATGACAATACTCCTGCACCATTTAATAAGGAGATAGAAGGATGCTGGAAGTTATGGAAAAATATAGCCGCTCAATCAGATGAATTTGGAAAGCCAGATAAATTCTGTACAGATACAGAAAAATCTAATTGGGAGTCTTGTACAGTAACTTGTCATGATGAACGTATTCCTGAGTACATTGAAAAAATCACAAAACGTTCACCATACGGCGGACGTACTGTAACAGGTGGAATAGTTACAGCTCTTGACTCTTCATGGTTGATGAGTTGGACAATAAACCGTCAAGAACAATATTATGGACAACCTGAAAAAGATGTTGTTGTTTGGGTATATGGTTTATTCTCTGATGTTCCAGGAGATTATATTAAAAAAACTATGAGAGATTGTACTGGTAAGGAAATCACAAAAGAATGGTTATATCATATAGGTGTTCCTACAGATAAAATTGAAGAATTAGCAGAATCATGTAGTGCAGTTCCTGTTATGATGCCATATATCACATCTCAATTTATGCCTCGTGCAGCTGGAGATCGTCCATATGTTGTGCCAAAGAATGGAGTAAACTTTGCTTTCCTTGGACAATTTGCTGAAACATTAGATGATCCAGGCCGTGATACTGTATTTACTATAGAATATTCAGGACGTACAGCTATGGAAGCAGTATATGTTTTAACTGGAATTGAAAAAGGAGTTCCGGAGGTATTTTCTTCAAGATATGATATCCGCTATTTATTAAGTGCAGGTGTATGTTTATTAGATGGAGAAAAACCAAAACTTGATTTACCACCAATGGCTAAACGTAAAGTTTTAAAACAAGTAGCAGGAACAGACATTGAAAAATTATTAAAAGAATATGGAATTATTTAATGACATTTACAGTTAGATAATTTGATTGAAATCCCGAATTTTAAAAAATCGGGATTTTAATTTATATATACTTATTAGAGACTCAAGCAGATATATTATTGAATTATATTGACATAATAATAAACCAATGCTATTCTTATAAAGAATTTAAAAATATAATATAGTATCTTATCAAGAGAGGCAGAGGGACTGGCCCTATGAAGCCCGGCAACCAAAGGTAGTTATTTAAACTTTATGGTGCTAAATCCAGCAGGATTAACCTGGAAGATAAGAATTGGAAGAACATAACTTCTTGCATTATCTTTTAGGTAAGGCAAGAAGTTTTTTATTTTCAGATGCCTAAGATCACTAAGTCTTATACAAAAAAATTAAAACATTAATTAACTAAGGAGGAAAAAATGAAAGATAACTTAAAAAAGGGCAGTGCTATTGCTTTGTTACCATTATTTATTTTTATAGCAGTTTTTATGGGGATATCATTAGTTACAAAGGACTTTTATGCTATGCCTGTAACTGTACCATTTTTATTAGCAGCATTAGTAGCATTATTTATGAATAGAAAAGTATCACTAGATAAAAAGTTAGATGTATTCTGCAAGGGAGCAGGAGAACCAAACATCATTTTAATGTGTCTGATATTTATATTGGCAGGGGCTTTTGCAGAGGTTGCTAAAACTATGGGAGCTGTAGAATCTACTGTTAATTTAGGGCTTACATTTTTACCAAGTAACATACTAGTAGCTGGAGTTTTTATAATTGCATGTTTTATAGCAATATCTATAGGTACATCCATGGGAACAATAGTAGCCTTAGTTCCTATAGCTACTGGAATTGCAACTAAGACAGGTATACCTATAGCTTTAGTGGTTGGAGCTGTTGTTGGTGGAGCAATGTTTGGGGACAACCTTTCTATGATTTCTGATACAACTATAGCAGCTACCAGGACTCAAGGCTGTGAGATGAGAGATAAATTTAGAATGAATTTTACAGTTGTATTGCCAGCAGCAATAATAACAACTTTAATATTTACTTTTATAACGTTGGGGCAAGATTCTAAGATAGTAGGGGATTATTCATATAGTTTAGTTAAAGTATTACCTTATGTAGGAGTATTACTTGCGGCACTTTTAGGGGTTAATGTGTTACTAGTGCTAGTTGGTGGAATCTTATTTGCAGGAAGCATAGGAATATTTACGGGAGCCTTTGATATAATAGGTCTATTGCAGGCCATAGGCAAAGGAATTGGAGGAATGTCTGAGCTTGTAATAATTTCAATGATAATTGGGGGAATGGTTGAAATTATAAAATTCAATGGAGGAATTGAGTTTATACTAGGATTTATTACAAAAAGAGTTAACAGTAAAATAGGAGCTGAATTTGGAATTGCTACATTAGTTAGTTTAGTTGATATATGTACAGCTAACAACACTATAGCTATAGTTACTGTAGGACCTATAGCTAAAGATATATCGGATCAATATGATATTGAACCTAAAAGAGTAGCGGGTATATTAGATATGTTTTCTTGTGTGTCCCAGGGAATTATTCCTTATGGTGCACAACTTTTATCAGCATCAGCATTAGCTAAATTGTCACCATTTATCATAATGAAATATCTTTATTATCCATATTTAATGGGGATAAGTGCCCTTATAGCAATTGTACTTGTACCTTATTTAAAACTAAAAACCAAAGAGAAACTATAAATATATTCACTTGAAATCATATTTTATTATATATACTTAGCAAAACAGGAACAGTTTTCTTTTAAGGTTGTTGTTATAATAAAATTAACTTATTAGAAGGGGGCAGTTAGAGGTGACATTGAATTATAGTAAAGAATCGAAAATATTATTAGTACAAGGTCATTGTATAATATGTCCCCAAATAAGTATTTATGATAAATCAAGGAAGAAAGGTGATAAATGATGTTAAGTTATTATGGTAGATTATCTTCAGAAGTATATGATATGGATAAGCCTATAGGGCATTCTTTTGGAGATGTAGAATTTTACATGAATAGATTAGAGTCTTGCAAAGGACCTATTCTTGAACCTGCAACAGGAACGGGGCGTATATTAATTCCGCTTTTAGAAAAAGGATTAAATGTGGATGCATTTGATATTTCAAAAGATATGTTAAATATATGTGAGAATAATTGTAAAGAAAGAGGTTTAAATCCTAAACTTTTTGAAGGTAAGATGGAGTCTTTTTCACAAGATAAAAAATATGATGCTATTATAGTACCAACGGGAACTTTCCTTCTACTACATAATAGAGAAGATTCAATAAAAGCATTACAAAACTTTTATAAGCATTTATCTAACGGTGGTAGATTAATTGTTGATATATTTTTGCAAACGGATATTTCAATAGGTACAGTCTCCACAAAAACTTTGAATTGTTCTAATGGAGATATAATCACATTAGAAAATAAAGTTGTAGAGGTTGACTATATAAATCAATATACCATTTCCCATGGAAGATATGAAAAGTGGCGTGAAGGGGTACTTTTGCAAACTGAATTGGAGCGCTTCCCATTAAGATGGTACGGTATAGAAGAATTTAGATTAATAATTGAAAGTATAGGATTCAAAAATATTGTTATTTCTTCAGATTATAAATTTGGTCAGTATCCTTCGAATTCTGAGCAAGTCGTTACCTTTGAAGCTGTTGCTGTTAAATAGAAATATATTAATGTTCCCTAAAACTACGTTTTGAGGGAACATTATTTTAGGTGTTGAACAAATACGAAAAAGTATTGGCTTTATGCATTAGATATAAAAATTATATATAAATATTTACATAGTGAAATATGGACTTATGCCAACAGATTGAATACAAAAATCGTACCGATTTAAGTTGATTTTTAGAGCCTGAATATGATTTGTTCAACTTTTATTGTCCACGATTATATACATAGTATTATTGCTAACTTCCGGAGAGATAAACTAATTATCTACTCGGAAGTTGTTAATTTCATAGGTTTTTTAAAAGTTAAACTTCAATGTATTTATTTAGATGTATGTAATAGGGAGAAGTTATATCACAAAATAAATTATTATATTTTGAGGATAAATACTTTTTTTTGTAATTTACATGTAAAACCCTATATTTGTCATAACCAGTGACAGTAAATAAATCTAAATAGGCTATAGATAAATCTAGCAATTTATTCTTTTCATTTAAAAATCTTATACATTTATTATAGTGTGATAGGGCAGTATTATAATTTTTATTTATAAAATTCACTCTGGCCAATATAAAGTTATAATCTGTTTTTGTAGAAGGTTTTAGAGTCATATAGTTAATAGATTTCTTTTTTTCTAAGATACTTTCTATATCATTTAAATTATATAGGAGAGTTAATTCTAACACTTTTAATCTGTCATTAAGTTCTGGATAAGAGCGATATCCTGATAATAATTTTATTACTTGTCTACATTTAGTTATATCATTTTTATAGAGATAGCAATTAAATAAATTCAAATGACATTCAATAGCTTGAACTTCATCATCTATCAAATTATAAAAAAATATAGCTTTATGTATGTATTCAATTGATTTATCATAAATTTTTGCTGCAAAGTAAGCAAGGGATAAATTTATGTACATAGAAGGTATAATTGTAGTAGCTATAAAATTAAAAGTAATATCAAAAAAATTTTCAAAATGATTAATAGCATTTTCATATTCTTTGTTGTAAATATAATAAACACCTATATTATTATTTATAATAAAATATATTTCACACTTATGTTCATTATATAAATCAAGGTAAGCTAATGCTTTTTTTAAAAATATTATGTTATTAGAATCATTTAAGTTTCTTACTCTTATTTTTCGTAGACTATTAATAGCTATACATAAATTCTCTACATTGTATAGCTTTTCATCTGTTGATAGAGAATTAAATAAGCATTCACACCTAGACAAAAGTAATTCAGCATCTGATTTTAAATCGAGCTTATAATAACTCATACCAATGTAGTAAGTATTAGTGAAATCTTGTGGTTTAAATTCTTCTATAATACGAAAAAAACTATGTTTAGAATATAATTTCTCAATAAAAATTTTATTTTTATTAATATGCAAATCACAAACAATTGGAATATTATCATCTAATAAGTAATCTATACTTACATTTAACTGTGTAGCTAGATATTTTAATTGTAATATAGATGGTGTTAAAAGATTATTCTCAATTTTACTTAAAGAACTTCGATTAATAATTTCACATGTTAAATCTTTTTGAGTAAGTTTTAACTTTTTTCTTGAAAATTTTAATTTGTCTCCTAAATTGTTCATATAAAATCCTTTCCTAAATAAAATTAAATGTTCTATTTAAGAACAAAATTATAAAAATAGTTATTTATGTTAGAAAATCACAGAAAATACAAGTTGAGATAACCAATTCTATTATATCAAAGTATTTCAATATATAAAGTAATTTGAAATTACTGAATATTATGTAATAATATTCAGTATAACAACAAAAAATGTAAAAAATTTAAATTAATTGATGTACAAGTTAGTGCATTATATTATGAGGAGTGTTTATGTAATGAAATGTAGGAAAATGTATGTAATTGCTTTAGTAGCAATATGTATAGTATGTGCAAATATGTTATATTCTTCAGGAACTAATCTTTTAGATGAGAAAGGACCAGTTGATATTGGTTCAACATATAATATGCTTAATTTGTAAAAATCTTATTTGAGGATAATGTATTTTAAATATAACGTGAGTTTACAATAAGATATCTAATAAAAAGTTTTTATTAGATATATGAAAATAAATAACAGATCAAATATGTTAGTGTATTTTGTGTTAGACATTCATCTCTAGTAAGTACTATCATCGTGTTATTTCATGCAGTATGATGTAAAATATATTAGAATATTGATCTATTATTTATTTTAATGTGTCTTTCCTATTGTTTTATACAGAAAATTGATTTTTATCATTTTGATATAGGATAACAAAATATTAAAAATATAAATGGGAAGTTTAAATAAAAATTTAGGATGAGAAATTAATACACAGATATAATGAGGTTTTTATGAAAATCTATAGAGTGAAAGTTTCTAATATTACAGAAGAAAGAATAGATGAGCTATGTTTACATATTAGTGAGAAGAAAAGATGTAGGATTAATAAATATATTAATAAAAAAGATAAAATTAGGACATTAATTGGAGAGATATTATTAAGAACTATAATTTTTGAGGAATTGAGTATTAGAAATAAAGATATAACATTTGAGAAAAATCAATATGAGAAACCATATCTTAAAGGGCATCCTAAATTTAATTTTAACATATCTCATTCTGAAAATTATGTGGTATGTGTCATTGATGATAAACCTATAGGAATTGATATTGAAGCGGTAAAGCATATTGAGTATAAAGATATAGCTAATAGCTTTTTCAATATAAGTGAATTTAATTATATTGTTAATAATAATTTAAACATTCAGTTAAGTGAATTTTATAAAATATGGACTTTGAAAGAAAGTTATGTTAAATGTTGTGGACAGGGATTATCAATACCATTAAAATCGTTTTCTATTGATATAGATCAATATGAAGATATTAAAGTGATTATTAATAATGAATATAAAGAACATACATTTAAGATATTTGATATAGATTTAGGGTATAAGATGGCTGTTTGTTCGCTAAATAAAGAGATTTCAACTGAGATAATAGAAATAAATCAAAATATTTTAATCGATAAGTATTATAAATTAATTTAATTATGGAGAGGAATTGATAATGATATTATTTTGTTTACCATATGCAGGGGGATCAGAAACTATATATTATAATTGGAAAAATCATATACATCCTTTGATTCATGTAATTCCGATAGAGTTAAAAGGAAGAGGAAAACGATTTAATGAATTTTTCTATGAAAGCTTAGAAGAAGCAGTTGATGATATATTTGAAAATATTAAAGAAAAGATAGTGGATGAAGATTTTGCTATCTATGGACATAGTATGGGAAGTCTTTTAGCTTATGAATTGTATTATAAAATGAGTAAAATGAATATTAGAAAACCTAAACATATATTTTTTTCAGGATATAAAGCACCAAGTATTATAAGAGAAAGAGAAAATACGTATACCTTACCTGATTATGACTTTATGAAAAAAGTAATGGAACTTGGTGGGACACCAGATGAGTTAATGAATAACCAAGAATTACTCCAAATATTTCTTCCAATTATTCGAAGTGATTTTAAAGTTTTAGAAACCTATAATTTTCAAGAAAAGGAAGAGAAAATTCAGTGTGATGTTTCAATTTTAAATGGAAAGCAAGATAATATTAACTTAAAAGAGATATTAGCTTGGAAGCATCATGTGTGTGGAGATTTCAAAGTTTATAATTTTGAAGGAAATCACTTTTTTATAAATACTAATGTTCAGAATATAACTAAAATTATAAATACTACATTAGTTAAATAGAAGAAATATCAAAAGGGGAATAAAGATGAGAAGTAGTGAGAGGGCTTATTATAAATTAACACATCCGCAAAAAAGAATATGGTACATAGATAAGATAAATATAAATTCACCATTACATAATATTGGTGGATGTATGAGTATATATGAAGATATAGATGTTGAAGTTATGAAACAAACCATTAATCTTGTAATAAAAAATAATGAAGGATTAAGACTAAGAATTTTAGAGAAAGAAAATGAACCATTTCAATATATTAAAGGCTTTGAAAATGAAAACATAGACTTTTTAGACTTTAGTAATTATAAAAATCCTCAAAAGGAACATGAGACATGGTCAAATGATTTGTTTAAAAAAATTTTTAATTTAGTTGATAATAAACTATATTATTTTACAATATACAAGATAAATGACAAAGAATATGGTGTGTTACTTAATATTCATCATATTATATCTGATGGATGGTCCATTACTCTTGTACAAAAACAAATTTGTGACATATATAGAAAGTTAATAAATAAAAACGATATTTATACGATCAATTATTCATATTTAGACTTTATTAAGGATGAGGAAGAGTATTTGAATTCAGAAAGGTTTATAAAAAATAAAAACTTCTGGAAAGATAAGTTTTTAGATGTACCCGAGGAATTTTTATACAAAACATCTAACAGTTTAGAAGGTAAGAGGCGATGCTTCAATATTGATGAAGAATTATCAAATAAAATAAAAAAGTTTGCAGATAATAAAAAATGCTCATTAAATACTTTCTTTATAACAATATTACTTATTTACATAAATAAGGTTACATATAAAAATGATTTAGTAATAGGAACACCAGTATTTAATAGAACTAATAAAGACCAAAAGAATATGATAGGTATGTTTACAAGTACAGTACCTGTTAGGTTTAAGTTAGATACTGGGTTGAAAATAGAAGATTTACTAAAATTAGTTAACAGAGAATTAAAACTATGCTTTTTAAATCAAAAGTACCCTTATGACCTTTTAATTAAGGATTTAGAATTAGGAAAGAAAGGCTATGACAGTTTATTTAAAATGTGTGTAAACTACTATAACTCAAAATATGATAATAACATTAACGATATAAGTGTAGAAATTAAGGAGTATTATTGTGGAAGTCAAAGTTACTCATTACAATTAACAGTTAAAGATTGGGAAGAGAGTGATATAACACTAAACTTTGACTACAAAACATTAGAATACTCAGATAATGAAATAAAAACAATGTATGAAGCTATGATTAATATAGTTAATCAGATAGTAACATATGAAAATATTGTAGTTAATGATTTAAAACTTATGAACAAAGAAGAGATCAATTATAAGGTATATGATTTAAATTCCACAACTGTTTATTATCCACAAAAAACAGTATGTGAATTATTTGAAGAGCAAGTAATTAAAATACCAAGTAAGGTTGCGTTAGAGTTTAAAGATAAGACATTAACATATAAAGAACTTAATGAAAAATCGAATCAATTAGCAAATCATTTAAGAGAAAAAGGAATAGATAATAAATCAATTGTAGCAATTATGGAAACTCATTCAACAGAACTTCTTATAAGTATTTTAGGTGTTTTAAAGGCAGGAGCAGTATACCTACCCATTGATCCTAGTTATCCTATAGAAAGAATAAATTATATGCTTGAAGATTCAAAAAGTAATATTATGTTAACTAATTTTATTGTATTAGATGAAATCAAATTCAAAGGAAGCATAATTAATATAAACGATGAAGATTTACAAGGATATAGTAAAAATGATTTGAAAAAAACTAATAGTTTAAGTGATTTAGTTTATATTATCTATACATCTGGGTCAACAGGGAAACCCAAGGGTGTAATGATTGAACAACAAGGGTTAACAAACTATATATGGTGGGCTAATAAAATTTATTTAAAAGGTGAAGATGAAGCTATGGCTTTATATTCTTCAATATCCTTTGATTTAACAGTAACATCTATATTTACACCATTAATTTCAGGTAACAAGATTGTTATTTACGATAATGATGAAACAGAATTTGTTCTATATAAAATATTAAGAGAAAATAAGGTATCAGTTGTGAAGCTTACCCCTGCACACTTAACTTTATTAAAGAATATGGATAATACAAGATCTAATATAAAGAGGTTTATTGTAGGTGGAGAAGATTTAAAGGTAAACTTAGCAAAAGAAGTTTGTAATAGTTTCGGTAAAAATATAGAGATATTTAATGAATATGGACCAACAGAAACTGTGGTTGGATGTATGCTATACAAATATGATGAAAGAAAAGATAAAGGAGTATCAGTACCAATTGGATACCCTGTGGATAATGTGCAAATTTATATATTGGATAATGAATTAAATCCAGTTTCAACAGGTTTTGTTGGAGAGCTGTATATTTCTGGTGATGGAGTTGCTAGGGGGTATTTAAACAGAGAAGAATTAACCCATGAAAGATTTATTGAAAACCCATTTCTTAAAGGAAAAAGGATGTATAAAACTGGTGATACGGCAAGATATCTAGAAAATGGAGTTATTGAGTATGTAGGAAGAATTGATAACCAAGTAAAAATAAGAGGTCATAGAATTGAAATTGGTGAGATAGAAAGATATTTATTAGAAAATGAATTTATCAAAGATGCAGTTGTGGTATTTAAAGAAGATTCATTAGGTAATAAGATATTAAATACTTATGTAGTTAGTAAAAAAGAAATTACAAATGCAGAAGTGAAAGAGTGGCTTTTAAAATTCTTACCTAAATATATGATACCAACGAATTTTGTATTCATGGATAAACTTCCATTAACTTTAAATGGAAAGGTAAATTATGAACTACTTCCAGAACCCAAAATAGATGAGAGAGAGTTTATAAAATATGAAACCATAGCAGAAAAAGAGTTAGTCAAAGCTATGGAAGAAATATTAGGGGTAGAGGATATAAGTATGAATGATAACTACTATCAACTTGGAGGAGACTCTATAAAGGCCATTCAAATTTCTTCAAAACTCAAAAATCTTGGGTTAGATATTAAAGTAAAAGATATACTCGCTCATGATTCTATAGAAGATATGGCTGCTTCAATAGAAGAAAATAAAGTTGATAGCAATATAAGTCAAGAGAAGAGTGAAGGAACCATTGAGACAACACCTATTATAGAATGGTTTTTTAATCAAAATTTTAAAAATGAAAATCTATACAATCAATACGTGTTACTAGAATATAACGGAGCTTTAGATATTAATAAGATAATAGTTGCTGTAAATAAATTAATGGAACATCATGATTCATTAAGAATTAATTACGATAAAAAGATTAATAAATTATATTACAACAATGAATATTTAAATAGAATACCAATAACTCAATATTTTGATTTATCTCAATATTCACACATGCAGCAGTGTGAGAAGATAAAACAATTAATGGATGAAACTAATTCTAGTATTAATATAGAAAATAATAGTTTATTCAATGTAGTAATGATGGATTTAGATAAAAATAGACAAGCCTTATTATTTACAGCTCATCACTTAATAGTAGATGGTGTCACTTGGAGAGTGATATTAAATGATTTCATAGATGTTTTAAAACAATTGGATGAAGGAACTGAGGTAAGATTACCTTTAAAAACCCATTCATATAAAGAATGGGCAGAAGCTTTGAAAACTTATAGTAGAAAGGATTTTAGTGATGAAGTTGATTATTGGAAAGCAATATTAAATAAAGAGATTAGTTATAACGTAGATTACGATAAGGAAGAAGATACTGTTGAAACATCTAATGTTTTTAGTCAAGAAATAGATGAAGAAACATTGAATAGCTTAATAGAAAAATCTAATGAAATATATAATATAGACCTTAATGAAGTTTTAATAATTGCGTTAGTGCTCACACTAAATAAGTTAACTAAGAAAGATGAGATAATAGTTGAACTTGAAAGGCATGGAAGAGAGGCTGTGAATGACTATATTGATATATCTAGAACTGTTGGATGGTTTACAAGCATGTACCCTGTATATTTTAGCATAGAGTATGAAGATATAGAGGATAGCATTAAATCTTTAAAAGAACAGCTTAGAAATATACCTAATAAGGGATTTAACTATAGCATTCTTAAATTTTTAAATGGTGAACTTAAAGGACAAGAAACTAAGTATGTAAGATTTAATTACCTTGGAGACTTTGACAATATAATAGATAAAGAGAAATTTAAATTATCAAATATTGAATTTGGGCTAGAGAGTGATAAAAACAACTCATTAACGGCATTAATAGATATAGCTGCTATGATTGTAAATAAAAAATTAAAGATAACTGTGGAATATAGTAGAAGTAAATTTAAGAATGAAACAATGGAGAATTTTGTTCAAACTTATGTAGAAACATTAAAATTAATCCTAGATAAATGTTCTAATAAGGATTTTAAGGAATTTACCCCATCAGATTTTGATGCTGTTAATATATCACAAGAGGATTTAAATGCTCTTTTTGATTAAAAATATTTATATAAGGAGCAATATTATTATGAAAAAGAAAAATAAACTGGTAGTTATGCTTAGTATTTTTCTGAGTATAGTATTATGTCAACTTAACGTGTATGCTTTGAGCAATGATAATATAGAGACAAATTATTTAACTAAGGATGAAGGGTTAAAGATAGAAAAATTTATAGAAGAAAATATGAATGAGGGTAAGATTCCAGGACTATCTGTTACCATAGTTAAAGATGATAAGACTGTTTATCAGAAAGAATTTGGATATTCTGATATTGATGAGAAAAAGCTAGTTACTTCTCAATCCTTATTTGAAATAGGATCTAATAGTAAAGCCTTTACTGCCTTAGGTATTTTAAATTTAGAAAAAAGTGGGCAAATTAAGCTTAAGGATGAAGTAACTAAATATATACCATGGTTAACAGTTAAATATAAAGATAAAAAAGTACCAATAACAATTGAGCATTTGTTGTATCAAACAAGCGGCATACCTTTTAAAACTATAGATAAGATTCCAGTTTCGAATGAATCTAATGCTCTTGAAGAAACAGTTAAAACTTTAGTGGGTATAGAACTAGACAGTGAGCCAGGTAAGAAATTTCAATATGCAACCATAAATTATGATGTTTTAGGACTAGTTGTTGAAAAAGTAACAGGAAAGACATATGAAAATTATATTGAAGAAGCTGTTTTAAAGCCAATGGGCTTAAAGAATACCTATCTATTTAAAAATGAAGCTATAAATGAGAATATGGCTAGTGGATATAAAATTGGATATTTAAAACAACAGTTATATGAAGCACCAGTGTATAGAGGAAATAAGCCAGCGGGATATATTATATCTAACGGTGAGGATATGGCAAAATGGCTTAAGATTCAAATGGGAACCATGAATGAATTAAAACTTGATAAAGATATAATTAAAAAGTCACAAGAAGCTAACAGAGGTGTTAGTGCCATAGATAGTGAAGTATTCTATGCTAGTGGATGGTTTATTTATCCCAAAGGACAGGTTTCCCACGGAGGTAATAATCCTAACTATTCTTCTTTTATAATATTTAATGCCAAAGATAAAGTTGGAGTTGCTGTATTAAGCAATACAAACTCTACTTATGTTCAAAATATTGGATTAGGTATTAATAAAATATTCCAAGGAGAATCAGTTAAAAAAGATATAAAAGACTTAAACAAAACTGCAGATAAAGTAGCTATTACTATTATAGGTATTTCAAGTTTATTAGTTTTAGTGACCTTATTTTTTATAATAAAATGCTTAAGGGATATATTTAGAAAGCAAAGAAATTTCAAATTTAATGGTATAAAAAGTAGTTCAAGATTTATTTTCTCTTTCCTATTTATGTTGGGATTAAGTTACTGTATATATATAATACCACAGGTTTTATATAATGGGGTGTCATGGAAGTTTGTATTTGTTTGGCTTCCTAAAAGTGTTGAAGTGGCACTTTATTCCGTATATATAACTATTTGGATTATATATGTATATCTTATATTTACAAGCTTTTTTAAAAAAGAAAAGGATAAAGACATATTAGTATTATCTTTATTAAGCGTTTTAAGTGGAATGGGTAATGCTCTTATAATATTCACTATCAATATGGCTATAATTAGTAATAATGATTTAAAGTTTAAACTTTTAATGTATTTTATTTTAGGAATTGTTCTTTATGTTTATGGTCAAAAGATAATGAGAGAGAAATTAATAGATTTTACTAATGAAATAGTATACTCCAAGAGAATGGAAATTGTAAAAAAAATACTGGGGGCTCGGTACAGTAAATTTGAGCAAATTGAAAAGGGTAGAATTGAGTCAACCTTAAATAATGATACTGAGACTATTAGTAGATTTGTAAATATTTTAATTGGTGGTATAACTAGTGCTGTTACACTTATATGCTGTTTTATATATTTAGGAACCATAAATATATACGCATTATTACTTTCAGTATTAATAATAATACTTATTGCTAGTATTTATTATTTGGTTGGTAGATATGCTAATAAACTTGGAGAAGAGGCTAGAGATCTTCAAAATGTATTTTTTAAATTTATTAATGACTTAATAGGTGGATTTAAGGAGTTAAGTTTAAATGGAAACAAGAAAAGTGAATTTGAGGAAGATATGGAGAAAGGCTGCAGTGAATATAAAGTTAAAAGAAGTAAGTCAGCATTAGCGTTTGCAAATATGTTTGTGATAGGAGAACTTTTATTTACTTTAGCAATTGGGTCAGTAGTATTTATTTTTCCTTTCATTTTAAAAAATTTAGATTCAACTAGTCTTACAAGCTATGTTTTTGTGTTACTTTATATGACAGGGCCAGTACATGGAATACTAAACACTATACCAAATGCTATTGAAGTAAAAATAAGTTTAAAAAGAATCAATAGTTTAATCGATGAAATATCATCCTATACTAAGGAAGAAGATAATATTTTTAATAAAAACATAGGAGGTAACTTATCTTTAAAATTAAAAGATGTAGAATATGAATATGCTAAAACAGATGGACAATCATTCAAACTAGGTCCAATTAATTATGAATTTAAATCTAGAGAAATAGTTTTCATAACTGGTGGAAATGGTAGTGGGAANNACAGGTTTATATTTGCCGTCTAAAGGTGAGATATCATTAAATGGTATAGTATCACAAAAACAATTGAGTGAAAGCTACTCAACAGTTTTTGCAGATTTTTATCTCTTTGATAACCTTTATGGCATAAATTATAAAGGCAAAGAGAATGAGATACAAAGATATTTAGAAATATTACAGCTAAGTTATAAAGTTCAAATTCAAGATGGAAGGTTTAGTACAACAAAATTATCAACAGGTCAAAAGAAGAGACTAGCCTTATTAGTTACTTACTTAGAAGATAAATCTATTTATTTATTTGATGAATGGGCAGCGGATCAAGATCCTGAGTTTAGGCTATTCTTTTATGATACCTTACTACCAGAACTCAAAGATAAAGGAAAATGTGTAATAGCTGTTACCCATGATGATAGATACTTTAATCTTGCAGACAGGGTTATAAAAATGGATTTGGGTAAGATAAGCGATTTATAAATGCTGTAGCGAGGTGATAATGTGGTTAAAAATAATAAATTAGACAAAAATAATATAGAAAATTTTATGTCGTTAACTAGCTTACAACAAGGAATGTTGTTTCATTATATTAGTGGTGAAGAAAGTAACATGTATCATGAACAATTAAGTTTAAATCTTAGAGGAGACTTGAAGCTAGAGTTATTACAAAGATCATGGCAGTTTGTAATAGATAGTAATGAGATGCTAAGAACAATTTTTAGATGGAAGGGAATAGAAAATCCTATACAAGTGGTTCTTAAGCAACATGAAATTCCAATAAAATATTTAGATTTTACAAATGAAGAAGATAAAGAAGACTTAATAAAAGAAGTTAAATTAAAGGATTTAAGCAATAGGATAGATATAACAAGAGAAACTTTAAGAATTTACTTATGTAGGATAGATGAAGGTAATCATGAGATGATTATAAGTAATCATCATATTTTATATGATGGTTGGAGCAATGGAATAATACTGAAGGAAGTTATGGAAGCATATAATTGTTTATATGAGGGAAAAGAGCCTAAAAGGCTTAATAAAACAAAGTTTAGTCAGTTTATTAAATATCTAAATTCTATAAATAAAAAAAGTGAGAAAGAACATTGGGCAAAGTATCTTGAGGGATTAGATAATAAGGATGATTATTTTAGTTGTAAAGAAGTAGGTGTTCATAAAGAAATTTCATACAAGGTAGATAATCTTAAGGCAAATAAAATTAAAGAATTTTCAAAAGAAAATAAAGTTTTACTATCATCAATATTATATGGAGCTTGGGCACTATTACTTCAGAAATTTAATAACTCAAATGAAGTTTTATTTGGTACAACAGTTTCAGGAAGACCAGAAAATATAAATTCTATAGATAAAATGGTAGGATTATTTATAAATACTATGCCACTAAGGGTAAAATCAGATGGGAAAACTACATTAATGGGGTTAATTAAATCTTTAGATAAAAGTCTTAATGAAAGAAAAAGTTTTGAGAATACAGCTTTAACTGACATAAAAGAGTATTGCGGACTAAAAGTTAATGAAGAGCTTTTTAATTCAATAGTTACTATAGAGAATTATCCTTTAGATTTTAGTTCAAACCAAGAAAATGTGTTATCTATAGAAGGGTTTTCAATTGTGGAGCAAACAAACTATAACATGGCTCTAGAGATATTGACTTTTGATGGCATTGAATTTAAATTCAATTTTAATATCATATCAATAGATGAACGTATAGTTGAGAAATTGGGTATTTACCTAGAAAGGATTATAGAAAATTTATTAAGTAATCCTAACATTTCTATAGGAAATATAGATTTACTATCAGAGCAAGAAAAAAATCAAATACTATATGAATTCAATGATACGAAGGCTGAATATTCAAAGGATAAGACAATCCATGAGTTGTTTGAAGCTCAAGTAAAAAAGACACCAGATAATATTGCAGTAGTATTTGAAGGTAAAAAGTTAACTTATAGAGCATTAAATGAAAGATCAAATAGTCTAGCAAGAGTATTAAGAGATAAAGGTGTTAAAGCTGACTCTATAGTAGGAATAATGGGAATCTTAAAAGCTGGTGGAGCTTATTTGCCGATAGATCCGAGCTATCCGAAAGAAAGAATAGAATATATGCTAGAAGACAGCGGAAGTAAGATTTTGTTAAGCGAAAACACTTTAGTAGAAACTATAGAGTTTTATGGAGAAATAATTGATTTATTAAATGAAACCTTCTATATGAATGACTCAACCAACTTGACTAAAACAGATAACTCAACTAATTTGGCGTATATTATTTATACTTCAGGAACCACAGGAAAACCTAAGGGAGCAATGATTGAACACAGATCACTTGTTAATAGATTAAATTGGATGCAAA
>NZ_DHYX01000011.1:30929-31486 GCF_002414285.1 Clostridium sp. UBA5119
TTACAAAAAACAACTTATACTTTTGACGTTTCTGTATGGGAGATTCTATGGTGGTCATTAGTAGGAGCAAAAGTATGTATGCTTAGTCCTAATGCTGAAAAAGATCCGATGAAAATAATAGAAACAATAGATAGGTATAAAGTAACAACAATGCATTTTGTACCTTCTATGTTAGATGTTTTCTTATATTTTGTAGAAGAAAATATAAATAATATAAATTTATCAAGCTTAAGACAAGTATTTTCAAGTGGAGAAGCATTAAACTTTAAACAAGTATCAAGATTTTATAAGTTGTTTAATGGTAATAAAAAGATTATAAATTTATACGGTCCAACTGAAGCAACTATAGATGTATCTTATTTTGATTGTGTTAATGATAATAAAAGAATAATACCAATAGGAAAGCCTATAGATAACACTAAATTATACATTTTAAAGAATAAGGAACTTGTACCAATAGGAATAGCAGGAGAATTATATATAGCAGGACATGGATTAGCAAGAGGGTATGTAAATAGGCCTGAATTAACAGTAGAAAAGTTTGTAGATAATCCATT
>NZ_DHYX01000011.1:31498-38371 GCF_002414285.1 Clostridium sp. UBA5119
TGAATGTTTGAAAGAAGCTGTGGTTGTAATAAAAGAAAGCAAAGACAGTGAGAAGTATATAAGTGCATATGTTGTAAGTGATAAAAACCTTCAAGAATTAGATCTAAAAGGTCACTTAAAAGAAACATTACCAGAATATATGATTCCAACTTACTTAGTGGAGTTAGAAAAAATGCCGCTTACAACGAATGGAAAGCTTGATAGAAGAGCACTTCCAGAACCAAATTTAGATGTAACTTTAACAGAATATGAAGCGCCAAGAAATGAAATAGAGAAGATTTTAGCAAAAATATGGAGTGAAATATTAGGGATTGAAAAGATTAGTATAAATGATAACTTCTTTGAGATTGGAGGACACTCTTTAAAAGCTACAATGCTTATGTCTAAGATTCATAAGCATTTAAATAAGGAAGTTCCATTAAAAGAATTATTTAAGTCACCAACAATAAAAGATTTAAGTAATTATATTGAAAATGCAGAAGAAAACCTTTATTCAAAGATAGAAAAAGTTGAAGAAAAAGAATACTATGAAGCATCCTCAGCTCAAAAAAGAATGTATATGCTTCAACAATTTGATAAAAATAGTGTAGCTTATAATATGCCAGCAGTTTTTGAATTAGAAGGAAAAGTTGATAAGAGCAGGATAGAAGAAACTTTTAGAAAGCTAGCACAAAGACATGAAGCGTTAAGAACTTGCTTTGAAACCTTGAATGGTGAAATAATACAAAAATTACAAAATATTTATGTATTTAAATTAGAATATAGAAATGAAAATAGAAATATAGAAGACATAATAAGCAAGTTTATAAGACCTTTTAATTTAGAGAATGCTCCATTATTCAGAGTAGAACTTGTAGAGAACAAAGATAAAACTTATTTACTAATAGATATGCATCACATAATATCTGACGGCTTATCTATAGGAATATTAATAAACGAGTTCGCCGAAATTTATGGAGGAAAGACTCTAGAACCATTAAAACTTCAATATAAAGATTTTGCGGTATGGCAAAATAGCTTTTTAAACTCAGAAGAAATGAAGAAGCAAGAAGAATACTGGATTAATAGGTTTAGTGATGAAATACCAGTATTAAATATACCTACTGATTACGAGAGACCTGCTATGCAAAGTTTTGAAGGGGATAGTGTAAATTTTGAGGTTGATGAAGATACAACATTAAAGTTAAGAAGACTTACAAAAGAAACAGGAACTACAATGCATATGGCATTACTATCAGCCTTTAATATACTTTTATCTAAATATAGTGGACAAGAAGATATAATAATAGGAACTCCAATAGCTGGAAGACCACATGTAGACCTTCAAAATATAATAGGTGTATTTGTAAACACCTTAGCTTTAAGGAATAATCCAGAAGGAAACAAGAAATATGTAGACTTTTTAAAAGAAGTAAAAGAGAATTCTTTAAAGGCATATGAAAACCAAAGCTGCCAATTTGAAGCTTTAGTAGAAAAGCTAGATGTAAGGAGAGATACAAGTAGAAATCCATTATTTAGTGCTATGTTTAATATGGTTGATACGATAACAAGTGGACATATTAAGTTAGATGATATTATATTGAAGCCATATAATAGTGGAAGCAAAATATCTAAATTTGACTTGACGTTAAATGCTCTAGAAAGGGATGCCAAAATAAACTTTAGCATAGAATATGGCTCAAAACTATTTAAAAAGGAAACAATAGAAAGACTAAGTAGTCATTATATAAGAGTATTAGAGAGTATAGTAAATAATATAGAAATTAAATTAAGTGAAATTGATTTAATTTCAAAAGCAGAAAGAAATCAAATACTATATGAATTTAATAATACAAATGTGGATTATCCAAAGGACAAAACAATACATGAGTTATTTGAAGCTCAAGTAGAAAAAACACCAAATAATATTGCAGTAGTATTTGAAGATAAGAAATTAACCTATAGAGAGTTAAATGAAAGTGCAAATAGTTTGGCAAGAGTGTTAAGAGATAAAGGTGTTAAGGCTGATTCTATAGTAGGAATAATGGTAGAGAGATCTTTAGAGATGATAGTAGGTATAATGGGAATTTTAAAAGCTGGTGGAGCCTACTTACCGATAGATACCAATTATCCCAAGGAAAGAATAGAGTATATGCTGAAGGATAGTAAAAGTAGGGTTTTATTAAGTAAGAATGAATTAGTAGAAACTATAAAATTTGATGGTGAATTTATTGATTTATTTAATGAAGAGTTATTTAAACATGGACCAACAAATTTAGATAAAATAAATACCTCAAGTAATTTAGCGTATATCATATACACTTCAGGAACAACTGGAAAACCTAAAGGTGTTATGATTGAACATAGATCATTAAGTAATTATGTTGAATATGCAAAGAATAGCTATTTTATTGAAAAAGAGTTATATATGCCATTATATACATCTGTATCTTTTGATTTAACAGTAACATCTGTTTTTGTGCCAGTGATTAGTGGGAATTCTATAATTATATATAATGAAACAGAAGTGGACAAGCTTACAAATTCAGTTTTTAGTGGAGAAAATCAGTCCATTATTAAGCTAACGCCAGCACATTTAAGTTTATTAAAAGAAATGAAAATTATAAATAAATCAATTAAAAGATTTATTGTAGGAGGAGAAGACTTAACGGAAAAGTTGGCTAGACATATTAGTAAATTATTTGAGGGAAATATAGAAATAATAAATGAGTATGGTCCAACGGAAGCAACAGTAGGATGCATTGTTCATAAATATAGTTATAAAAATAATTATAGAAGTTCAGTGTTAATAGGAAAGCCAATAAATAATACTAAAATATATATATTTGATTTCAATAATAAGCTTTCACCTGTAGGAGTAGCTGGCGAAATTTATATAAGTGGAGATGTATTAGCAAGAGGATATTTAAATAGACCAGAATTAACAGCAGAAAAGTTTGTAGATTGTCCATTTGAACTAGGAGCTAAAATGTATAAAACTGGAGACTTAGCTAGATGGTTACCAGATGGAAATATAGAGTTTCTAGGAAGGGTAGATAATCAAGTTAAGATAAGGGGATTCAGAATCGAACTTGGTGAGATAGAAAGTAGATTATTACAGTATAAAAGTATTAAAGAAGCAGTAGTTGTGGTAAAAGAAAAGAAAGAAAAGGAAAAGTATATATGTGCATATATTGTAAGTGAAAAATCTTTAGATGAGTTAGAGCTAAAGGGCTATTTGAAAGAAACATTGCCAGAGTATATGGTTCCAACTTATTTTGTAGAACTAGAAAAAATGCCGCTTACAACCAATGGAAAGATTGATAGAAGAGCACTTCCAGAACCAAATTTAGATGCAACTTTAACTGAATATGAAGCGCCGAGAAATGAAGTTGAAGAGACTTTAGTAAAAATATGGGGTGAAGTATTTGGTATTCAAAATATAGGAATAAATGATAATTTCTTTGAGCTTGGAGGACATTCTTTAAAAGCAACAATTCTTATGTCTAAAATTCATAAAGAGCTAAATAAAGAAATATCGTTAAAAGAATTATTTAAAGTACCAACAATAAAAAATTTAAGTAGGATTATTGATGATTTACAAGAAAATCCATATTCAATGATAAAAACCATAGAAGAAGCAGAATTCTATGAGACATCTTCAGCTCAAAAAAGAATGTATATAATTAATCAGTTCGATAAGGATAGCGTTGCTTATAATATGCCAGCAGTACTTAAATTGGAAGGGGATATTGATAAAATTAAAATAGAAGAAACATTTAATAAATTAATTAGAAGACATGATTCTTTAAGAACTTATTTCCAAACTTATAATAATGAAATAATACAAAAAATAATCAAAAAATATAACTTTAAGTTATTAGTAAAAAATGAAGATGGAAATCTAGATAAGATAATCAAGAATTTTATTAAACTTTTTGATTTAGGTAAGGCACCTTTATTTAGAGCAGAGGCTTTTGAAAATAAAGGACAAAGTTATTTAATAATGGATATGCATCACATTATATCAGATGGTGTGTCTATGAATATATTAATAAGGGAGTTTGAGACATTATACAATGGAGGACAGTTATCACCTTTAAAACTTCAATATAAAGATTTTGCAGCATGGCAAAATAAATTCTTGGAATCACAAGAAATAAAAAAACAAGAAGAATATTGGATAAATAATTTTAAAGATCAAATACCAGTATTAAATTTAAAATGTGATTATGAGAGACCAAATGTTAAACACTTTGAAGGAAATACTATAAGACGCGAAGTTGAAGAGTCTCTTACAGAAAAGTTGAAAAATATTGCTATAGAAACAGGTAGCACAATGCATATGGTATTACTATCAGCGTTTAATATACTTCTTTATAAGTATAGTGGACAAGAAGATATAATTGTAGGAACTCCAATAGCAGGAAGACCACATGCAGATATTCAAAATATAATGGGTATATTTGTGAACACTTTGGCTTTAAGAAATAAGCCCAAAGGTGATAAAAAGTATATAGATTTTTTATTTGAAGTAAAGGAAAATTCATTAAAGGCATATGAAAACCAAAGTTATCAACTTGAAACTTTAGTAGAAAAGTTAGGTATAAGAAGAGATGCAAGTAGAAATCCACTATTTGATGTAATGTTTAATATGATAGATTCAGACAATGAGGGTAAAATAAGATTGGGGGAGAGTTTAGCAAAGAACTATGACATTGGAAACAATGCATCTAAGGTTGATTTAACTCTAAGATTTATGGAAAAACCAAAAAATATTTTACTTGTGTTAGATTTTTCTATTAGTTTATATAATGTTGATACTATAGAAATGATGATTGATGATTACATTTATATATTACAAACAATAACAAAGGATAGATATGCAAGAATAGATAATATTATTTTTGGAAGTATTAGTTCTAGAACTAATACTGATGTAGAGTTAAGTAGACTAGAAGAGGATTTTTGTCTATGATCATTGGGGAAAGTGAGATGGAAATTTATTTATGGAAGAAGTAAAAGAATCAGCAGGATTAACTTATTGGGAAAATGAGATTAGAAAAGCAAAAGATATTGAGAAGTTTGAATGGAATAGTTTAAGTGGCAGAGGTTATAGCAAAGGTGCATATTCAGCACTTATAAATACTAAGAATGGAACTAAACTAAATGAAATATGCAAAGGTAATAATTTTTTAATGTATGCATTTTTAGTATCAGCGATTAAAATAGGGGTGGCTAAGTATACTGCACAAAAAAATACTATCATTGGAATTCCAAGTTATAGAACTGAAGAGAAGAGAGGGAGTTTAAATAAAGTATTACCCCTAGTATCTTATTTAGATTATGAAAGCACATATTTAGAGTATATGAAGTTCATCAAAAATAAAATTTTAACTATTTATAAAACACAAGATTATCTAAACTCAAAAATATTAGTAGAAAATAACTTTTCAAATGATGTTATGGAATTAACAACCGTAACAATTGCTATGAAGAAGTTGCACCAAGATAAGGATATTGAGTATATATGCAATTCAAGTAAAAATGAACTATCATTTTTACTTGAATTAATGGAAGATAATTCAATAAAGGTAGATATTGTCTATAATGCCAATAAGGTGTTGCCATTAATCATTGAAAGTTTATGTAAGTGTTGTTTAATGGTTTTAAATGAGGTTTTAAATAATCATAATAAAAAAATTATGGATATAAAAATGTTTTCACAAGAAGAAGAGAATAAAGTAATTTATGAATTTAATGATACAAAGAAAGAGTATCCTAAACATAAGACAATACATGAATTATTTGAATTACAAGTTGATAGAACTCCTAATAATATAGCTGTTGCATTTGAAAACATTGAATTAACTTATATGGAGTTAAATGAAAAATCAAACAAACTTGCAAGAACACTTAGATATAAAGGCATTAAACCTAACTCAATAGTGGGAATAATGGTTGATAGCTCAGTAGAGTTGATAATAGGAATACTAGCTATTTTAAAAGCGGGAGGAGCATATCTACCAATAGATTCAAATTATCCCAATGAAAGAATTGAATATATTCTAAAGGATAGTGGATGTGAATTTTTGTTAAGTTCAGAAAAATTGATTAATAGCATAGATTTCACTGGTGAAGTCTTAGATTTATTTAATAAGAACTTAGCGAGTGAATGTTCAAGCAATTTAGAAAATATAACTAAATCAAGTGATTTGGTCTATGTTATATATACTTCTGGAACTACTGGAAATGCTAAAGGTGTAATGGTCAAACATTATGGCTTAGTGAATTACTGTACTTCTATTATAGAAAAGGCTTCTCTAACATGGAAAGATGAAACTGCATTATTATCATCATATGCTTTTGATTTAGGATATACAACTTTATTTACATCTTTAATTGCAGGAATAAAGTTGTATATTGTTCCTGAAGAAAAATACAAAGATCCAAATGAGTTAGTAAGGCTACTTAAAAAGGGGATTACTTACATTAAGATTACGCCATCATTATTTAATATGATCACTAGTTTAAATGATGAGGATATAGTATTTAAAGATAGCAAATTAAGATTAATAATATTAGGTGGAGAATCTATAAACACGAAAGACATAAACAGATTTATAAGTTTAAATGGGAAAGATAAGATAGAAATAATGAATCATTATGGACCAACAGAAACTACTATAGGATGTGTTTCTACATTAATTAACTTAGATGAAGTTGATAAATTTAACAATATAATTGGTAAGCCGCTTAATAATATAAGAGCTTATATTATAGATAAGTATGATAATATACTAGGAATAGGTATGCAAGGAGAGTTATGTATAGGAGGAGATTGCCTTGCTGAAGGGTATTTGAATAGACCAGAATTAAACAAAGAAAAATTTG
>NZ_DHYX01000011.1:38378-57921 GCF_002414285.1 Clostridium sp. UBA5119
AGATAATCAAGTTAAGATAAGAGGATTTAGAATCGAACTTGGAGAGATAGAAAATAGATTATTAATGAATAGTCATATTAAAGAAGCTTTTGTTATAGTAAGAGAAAATAAAGATAAAGAAAATTATATATGTGCATATGTGGTAAGTGATAAAAATATTAATAGTTTAAATTTGAAAAATTATCTAAAAAAGAGTTTACCTAACTACATGATACCAACTTATTTTGTACAATTAAATAACATACCTATAATAGGAAACGGTAAAGTTGATAAACGAGCACTTCCAGAACCAAATTTAAATGATAACTTAAATGAATATGTAGCTCCAAGAACTAAAATAGAAGAAGTTTTAGCTAATATATGGAGTGAGATATTATCACTTGACAAAGTAGGCATAAATGATAACTTTTTTGAAATAGGAGGGCATTCATTAAAAGCAACAGTGCTTATATCAAGAATTCACAAAGAGTTAAACAGAGAAATTCCTTTAAAAGAGCTATTTAAATCACCAACAATAAAGGCTTTAAGTGAATTTATTGAAAATAATAAGGAAAAAACTTACTTAAAAATAAATAAGGTTAAAGAAAAATCCTACTATGAAACTTCATCGGCACAAAAAAGAATGTATATGCTTCAACAATTTGATAAAACGACTACTGCATATAATATGCCAGAAGTTTTTGAGTTAATAGGAAATATTCATAAAGATAAAATAGAAGAAATTTTTAAATTGGTCGTTGCGAGACATGAGGCATTACGAACTTATTTTGAAACTGTTGATGGAGAAATAATACAGAGAATAGCGAAAGAAGATTGTTTCAGAATAGAAAATAAAAAGTGTGATGAGGATATTGAGTTAAGTATAAGTAGTTTTATAAGACCTTTTAACTTGAAGGAATTCCCATTATTTAGAGTAGAAATTCTAGAAAATAATGATAAGACGTATTTGTTAATAGATATTCATCACATAATATCAGATGGAATATCTAGAAGCATACTAATAAAAGAATTTATAGCTTTATATAATGGAGAAAAACTATCCCCTTCAAATCTTCAATATAAAGATTTTGTAGAATGGCAAAATAATTTGTTGAGTTCGGAAGAAATAAAAAAACAAGAAGAGTATTGGCTTAATAGGTTTAATGATGAAATACCAGTATTAAATTTACCATATGATTATGAAAGACCAGCGATGCAAACATTTGAAGGAGGTAACTTAGAATTTACGATAGATGAAAAGGTTACAACTCAATTGAAAAAACTTGCTAAAGAAACAGAAACTACAATTCATATGATTTTATTGTCAGCATTTAATATACTACTATCAAAATATAGTGGACAAGATGATATAGTAGTAGGAATACCAGTAGCTGGAAGAGTACATGCAGATTTACAAAATGTAATGGGATTATTTATAAATACATTAGCTTTAAGAAATAAGCCAAAGGGTGACAAAATTTATATAGACTTTTTAAAACAAGTAAAAGAAAATTCTATAAAAGCATATGAAAATCAAAGTTACCAATTGGAAGCTTTAGTTGAAAAATTAAATGTAGTAAGAGATATGAGTAGGAATCCACTATTTGATGTAATGTTTAATATGGGTGATGTAGGAATTTCTGATGAGTTCAAATTAGGCAAAGGTTTATTAAAGAAACATGATACGCTAAATAAGATATCAAAAGTTGACTTAACTTTAAATGCAGTGGAAGAAAATAAATCATTAAAATTTAATATAAGCTATTGTTCAAGGATATTTAATAAAGAAACAATAAAAAGATTAAGTAATCATTATGTCAGAACTTTATATAAAATAATAGACAATACTTACATTAGATTGGGTGAAATTGAATTATTAACAGAAAACGAAAGATATCAGATGGTAGATGAATACAATAATACTGACATATATTATATTAACAATAATATATTAAAAGATTTAGTTGAAAAGCAAGTAGAGAAAACACCAAAAAATATTGCAGTAATATTTAAAAACAAAAAGATGACGTATAAAGAATTAAATGATAGATCAAACCAACTTGCTAGGAGATTAAAAGAAAAAGGGGTTGGACCTAATAGCATAGTTGGTGTAATGATAGAGCGTTCTTTAGATATGATAGTAAGTATTGTTGGTGTTCTTAAAGCAGGGGGAGCATACCTACCAATTGAACCAAGTTATCCAGAAGATAGAATAAGATTTATATTGGAGAATAGTAACTCTAATATATTAATAACTCAAAGTAAATATAAAAATATTAGTAATTTAGAATTTCAAATAATAGATATTGAAGATAAATCAATTTATTTACTAGATAATAATAATTTGCAAACAATTAATTCACCTAAAGATTTAGCTTATACAATATACACATCAGGAAGTACTGGTAATCCCAAAGGAGTAATGATTACACACGAGGCAGTCGCTAATACTATTGAAGACATTAATAGTAAGTTTAATGTAAATGAAAAGGATAAGATAATAGGGCTTTCATCTATATGTTTTGATTTATCAGTCTATGATATATTTGGTGCGTTAAGTATAGGGGCAACATTAGTTCAAATTTCAGATCAACGTGATGTAAAAGAAATTATCGATGTAATTAAGAATCAACAGATAACAATATGGAATTCGGTTCCAGCTATAATGGATATGTTATTAGAGAATGTAATGGAAGAGTTCAGCAATAAAAGTTTGCGATTAGTTTTATTAAGTGGAGATTGGATATCCTTAAAATTGCCTGAAAAAATAAAGGCAGTATTTTCAGAGGCTAAGATAATAAGTTTAGGTGGTGCAACAGAAGCGTCAATTTGGTCTATATATTATCCAATTGAGGAGGTTAAGAAAGAATGGAGCAGTATACCTTATGGTATGCCTTTAGCTAATCAAAAGTTTTATATTTTAGATAAAGAAAAATATTTAGCAACTTATGGTGTTCCAGGAGAGCTTTATATTGGAGGTCTTGGTTTAGCAAAAGGTTATATGAATGACTTAGAAAAAACTAAGAATTCATTCATAATCCATGATGAATTTGGACTATTATATAGAACAGGAGACTGGGGAAGATTTCATAAAGATGGATATATTGAGTTTTTAGGCAGAAAGGATCATCAGATAAAGATAAGAGGATTCAGAGTAGAACTTGGAGAGATAGAAAATAGATTATTACAGCATGAATATATTAAAGAAGTAGCTATAGTAGTAAAAGAAAGTAAAGTAAATAAGAAATATATATGTGCATATATAGTAAGTGATAAAGATATAAAAAAAATGAATTTCAAGACATATTTAAATGAAAGTTTGCCGGATTATATGATTCCATCTTACTTTATACAATTAGATAGGATGCCATTAACCCCTAATGGTAAAATTGATAGAAGGAGTTTTCCAGATCCGAATTCAGATGATACTTTACATGAATATGAGGCACCAAGAGATCAAGTTGAAGAAATGCTAGAAAAAATATGGGGTGATGTACTAGGTATACAGAAGATAGGTATTAATAATAATTTCTTTGAATTAGGTGGAAATTCAATTGATGCAATTAAAGTTATATCTAAAATAAATAATAAATTTAATGTATTGTTAGAAATTCGAGAGTTTTATGCAGAGCCAACTATAAGTAGTCTAGGTATTAAGATTCTTCAATTAATTAATGGAGTTAGCTTAGAGGAAGTAAATATTGAACTAAGTGAAAAGTTTGGTGAGCATTGTAAACTTGTTAAATATGAAACTCAAGAGTTTAATGAGATAGTTCTATATGTAGAGGAAAACTATGAAGAGGTGTTAGAATATATAAAAAATAAATTTAATGTTTTTATTTATCCTGATTATGTTTTACCTTATAACAAATTAGAATGCGAGGAATGCATTCAAAGTATAAACATAGATGTGCTATATGAGAAAATAGAAGCTGGAAAGATAGAAAATGAGGATATGGATTCACTTATAAAGAAAACAAACTTATATATAGATGCTGTGGATGAGGCGATTTCAAATGAAAAAGTTGTATGTAAGTACGAAATAGGCGATCTTTTAAATAGGGATTGTAAAGCGAGGCATTTTTTAAACAAAAGAAAAATTATGAATATAATTGTACCTTTTGAAAATAACATATCAGAAAATAATGTAAAGGATATATTTATAAAATTAGTTAATGAACAAGATGTATTAAGAACAGTTGCTTGTTTAGAAGAAGGATACTATAAATTTGCAGAATATGATCACATTAAAGACATTGATTTAAATATTTTAAATTTGGCAAGATATGACTACAAATCTAAAATCAATATTGTAACAAATATATTTGGATTAATGAGGAATTCATTGCTTAAATCAAACTTCTTAAATAATATCTTGTATAAGTGTGTAATAGTAAAATTAAGTGCTAAAAAGTATTGTCTACTTCTTGTGATAGATCACATGATTTCAGATATAGATACAACAAGAATAATAAAAAGATATTTCAATAAAGGATTAGGGGAAATATCAAAAACTTTACCGTACAGGGATTTTATTAGTAAATACTTAGTGAAAAATAAGGAAAAGGAATTAATAGGATTTAGCCAATCAAAATTGTTAAATAAATTTATAAATGAAACAGTGATATTTAATAATAAGCATCCAGAATATTTGGCATCTGAAAAATATGAAATTAATTATTCAGAACCGTTTATATTGAATTACTCACTAAATAGTGAAAACTTAGATGACAAAGATAGCAATTTTGCATTGCAAATGGCAATATATATTACTTCAAATATATTAGCAATTCAATTTGGACTAGATAGAATACCAATAAGAATATTAGTGAGCAAACACATATTAAAGGAAGGTAACTATTATTTTACTATTGGAAATTTAAACGATATGATTCCATGTACAATTGATGCTGATTTTAGTAATGCCAATAAATACTATAAACAGTATTTAAAGTCATATGAGGAAATGAATGATTACAATCTATATTTAAATAGCTTAACGATAATGCCAGAATGGTTTAAGGTATTATATACTGATAGTCCATTTTCATTAAATTACTTAGGAGAATATGACTCAATAGATGATGAATCATTAAAACCATTATTAAAAAATAGACTATCCTATCCATACCCTGTACAAGCTTATTCTGTAAATTCATCCATCCTAAGATTAGCGTTCTTAAATGGAATAAATAATGAAAAAATCCATGAGGTCAAAAACTTTTTAGACAGCTTAGAAGGGCAATGTTCTTATTTTATCGATTAAAGATATGAGTTAAATAATAATAAATATAAGTTAATATAAAAAGTCATAACAAAATAATATATTGATTATCTCACAAAAAGGTTATTTTATATTTTCACACCGCAATATATAATAATTGCTTAATAAACTAATACTGCATATTGTATGTTTATAATATAGTTACAGCTTTTGTAATTTAATCATATATTTAAACAATAAAAATAAAATTTGGAGGATGACTATGAATAATATAGAAATTAGAGTATGTTTAACAAAGGAATGTAATTTTAAATGTGAATATTGTAAAGCTGGTGGAGAAGGAGTATATAACGAAAATAAAGCACTTGATACAAAGGACTTGATTTCAATAATAGAAAAATTAACTGAATTTGGAATTGGGTCTGTCAGGCTTACAGGAGGAGAACCGTTATTAAGAAGAGATTTTTTTGAACTTGTAGATGGGATAAATAATATAGAAGATATAGCCAATATATCAATGGTAAGCAATGGAAGTCTTTTAAATGAAGAATTAACAAAAAAGATAAGTGAAACTAATATTAAAGAAATTACAATAAGCATGGATACCATGAATAGTGATAAGTTTGCAAGTATAGTAGGAATAGATTGTTTCCATAAGGTTATTAATGGAATAAAGTTATTAAGAAAATATAATATATCAACTAGAATAAACACTGTTGTTACAAAAACTAATTTTTCTGAAATTGAGGAATTGATTGAATTTTGCAAAGAAAATAAGGCTTCATTGAAGCTTTTAGATTTATTTAATAATGGAGAAGAGTATTGGAAAAGAGAATTTATACCACTTAATAATATTAAAGATATGCTAAGTAAAGATGCTAAAAATGTATATATCAAGTATCCAAATAAATCAAATTTTGGATCTCCTATGAAGACTTTTGAGATAGGTGATATAGAGGTTATAATCAAAGATAGTACTGTAGGAACATGCTATTCTGACTTATGCAAAAAATGTAATACATATCCTTGTCAAACGGGGGTAGTATCATTATTTTTAACTCATGATGGAGTTTTAAAATTCTGTACACTTTCAAATGATCTTAATATTGATATAAAACCATTGTTATGTGGTGATAAAGAAGTTTATGATAAAGTCAAGCAAATTATAGATTCGTATAAAAATGCTGAATTTTGTTGTAATTTAAAGAAGGTTGAAAGTTTGTAAGAATGATCTTAAAAAATAGTTGATAAGACTGCTTGATTGTTGCTTATATTTAAATTATATTTATTGTATAATATTACAGAACTAAGTAGTTGATAATAGAAAGTAGGGGAAAGATATATGGTATGGTCTATATTTCCGTATGAGAACGGTTTTGTTACAACAACAGTAGAAAAAATAAATGGAGTCCCATGTTTAAAATTTAGGCCTAAAAATCATAAAGGGTTATTGCCAACAATAATAAATTATCATGGATGGCATTCTAGTAAGGAATTTAAAAAATTTGAATCTATGATAATTGCAACTAATGGATATCAAGTAATTGTACCTGATGCGCTTCATCATGGAGACAGAGATGCTATAAATCATGATGATCCTAAAAACTTTGATGATTATTTATGGAAAATAATATTTCAAGGAATTAAAGAATCAAATAAATTTATAGAATTAGTTATTAAAGATCATAATGCTAATGCTGATAAAATTGCAGTTATGGGTGATTCAATGGGAGCTATTATTGCTAGTGGCGTATTTATTGTTAACCCTGATTTAAAATGCCTTGTTCAATTAAATGGATGTGCAGCATGGCAAGAGAGTATTAAAAACAATTATTTACCTAAAACTGTTGGAGAATATGATAAATTGATAGAATGTTATGATCCTATAAAAAATGAAAATAGAATAAAGGAAAGGGCTATTTTATTGATACATGGAATAGAGGATACTTCATTGTCAATTAATGAGCAAAAGTTATTTTTTAATAAAATCAGTCCATTATATGATGGAGATTTAGAAAAATTTAAATTTATAGAAGTAGATAAGATAAATCATAGAATAACTACAGGTATGTTAGAAAAATCAATAATATGGCTTAAAGAATACTTGTAAAAATAGAATAAAAATAATTAAGCATATAGATTATTTTATAACTGGATTTAATGGATAAATAAATTTATATGATTCATTTACCTCGAGGAACACAATTCAAAGCTCATTTAGTAAATAGATTAAATGAGCTTTGAATGTGGGTAAATATAATTTTATATTAGAAAAAATTTTTGCCTACATCTAATGAATTATGTGCATCTGAGCCATAGATCATTGGGACATTATAATATTTTAATAGTTCATACAAAGTTCCAGAAGGGTAAAATTCTTTACAACAAGGCTTTCTAAACCCGGAAGTGTTAAGATCAAGTTCATAATTCCTTTTTTTCATTTCCTTTGCAATTTGCTCTAGAATTAAAGTATTAGTATATATTAAAGGATAGTCTGTTTTAAATGTACGAACCAATGAGGGATGCCCTATACGTTTAGGTTTAAAATTACCCAAATCACATTGGATTGATTTCAATACTGTCTCATAATATTTATCATAAACTTTTTCTAGACTTCCTAATTTTGTTACTAATTGAGCAAACTCATTAGAGTTTAAAGCTACAGGGTAATAATCATCTTCTATCTTTATATAGTGTACAGATAAAATACTTTCATCCAAGTCAGAACCATAGTTGTTTAATAATTCTATAGTTTTTTCTTCGTAACCCTCTATATAATCTACTTCAAATCCTATATTTATAGTTATTTTTCCAAGATATTTTGATTTTAAGTTCTTTAAGTCTTTAATATAAGAATTTAGTTCATGTATTGGCGGAGTGGAAGATGTTATAATTTCAGGAGGTAAAAAATTTTCAGGTAAAGTCATATGTTCAGTGAAGGTTATTTCTTTTAGTCCCAAATTTAAAGCAGCTTCTATGTATGATTCAAATGAATCTTTTGAGCCATGAGGGCAATATGGTGAATGTACATGACCATCTTTGATATTTTTTTTTATACTCACAATAACTTCCCCTTTAACAGTAGTAAAAATAAATTTTATTACTATTTTTAAAACAAATAATAATACAACGTAAACTAAAGTATATCATAAAGTTTGTGCAAAGTGAGTTTTTATAAGTAAAGTTAAATTAATAAGTGTAAAGGAGCGATTTAAATTGAATATTACAAGTAAGTGTTATGAAGCTGTTTATTTTAGTAAGGCTGGTAAAGAAAATACAAAAGAAATTCTAATTAAAACAAAAGAATATGTTAATAATTATAATGATAAAATTGACTACATTGTTATATCCAGTACAACAGGATATACAGCCAATGAGGGGTTATATGAATTAAGAGATTTGAATATTCCTGTTATAATATGTAAGCAGGATATGAATGAAGAGTACTCTATGAAAAACGATGTTTTAGAAGTATTGAAGTATCATTGTGAAGTGTATGATATTCCAAGAAAATATATAGCAAATGTAGTGGGTATTCAGGGAACAAACATATTAAGAAATTTTTCGCAAGGTACTAAAGTTTGCGTTGAATTATTAATGTATCTAATGGATATGTCAAAATTTAAGAATGGTGATAGGGTGATTATTTTAGGTGGAACTCTAAAAGGTGCTGATACAGCAATTTCTTTCAAGGTGAAAAATAATAAAAATTTTAAAGTTATGAATATAATAGGGCTTCCAGAAAAATAGATTAGGGATAACATTAAAGCATTACAGTAAATATAAAGTATTAATAATTGATGAAATAGATTATTTACCAATAGATAATTTGGGAGCAAATAAGTTGTTTCAATTAATAACAAAAAGATATAAACATATTTCAACTACAAATCAACATTTTATTAAATGGGTGAAGTATTTTCAGATGTGGCACTGATTAATGCCATTGTTGATAGGTTATTGGCACCACTCTCATGTGATAAAAATAGTAGGTCCATCTTATAGAACAAAATATATTATTAAATGTTATTGCTAAAGATATAAAAGAAATAATAACTGTATTTACTTAAATGTATATAATATTTTCGTATGGAAGGTGAAATTTATGAAATGGTTACTAGAAAAATATAATGTGAAAACTATAAAACCATATTTATGGATATTTTCCATAGGAGTAATTAGTATGTGTTACTTTCTTATAAATCATTATCAGGATCCCAAATTACATTACTTATATACAGATATAGATGATTTAATTCCTTTTGTAAGTGTATTCATTATTCCATATATGATGTATATGCCTAATTTAATAATCTCACTTATAATAATGTGTTATTGTGATAAGGAAAGATATTTCATTTCACTTTTGACTTTAAATATAGTTAATTGTATTTGTCTTATAATTTATTTAACTTTTCAAACCTATGTTCCAAGGCCAATAATAATCCATGATGATTTTCTATGCAATTTCGTAAAGTTTATTTATAGTAGGGACAACCCCTATAATTGTTTTCCTAGTATTCATGTAGCAGCAACTTTTTCAGCTTTAAAGGGCATAAATAAGCTTAAAAATATGCCAACAAAATATAAGCTTGGATTTAATATAGTTGGATGGTTAATTATAATATCAACTCAATTTGTAAAACAACATGTAATTATAGATTTGTTAGCTGGGTTAGTTTTAGTGGAGGCAGTTTATAAGATTATAGAATACTTATTTTACAATAAAAATTACTTAAAGGGATTTATTAAAAATAAAAAGAAAGATGATGAAAAGAGTATGGCACAATAACTATGAAGTTGTGATATTGACCCCTCTCAGGCATATGTTTGAGAGGGGTCTTTTTATGTTGTCATTTTTCTTATTCTTTTGTAAACATATCTTTAATTTTGTGCTGGGTAACTACAATATATCAAAGAAATCCATGTAATTAATTTTCATATTAAGGTTACAACTAAAAATATAATGAAATTTAATATATAGGTAAATTCAATTGAATGACAACTTTCTATTTGAAATTCAAATTAGACTGCCTTAAGTGTAGAATATATAATTAAGAGTATTGATGTATGGAGGGGAATTATGGGTACTAACATAAATATCGTTTCGGGATTTTTAGGGTGTGGAAAGACAACATTTTTAAATAAAGTAATTCCAAATATGCAAGGAAGTAATGCTTTAATTGAAAATGAATTTGGCAATATTGGCATTGATGGGGATTTAATACATCATAGCCTTCCAATTAAAGAGATTTATTCTGGGTGTATTTGTTGTACAGTTAAAGAAAATTTTAATAAAGCCTTAGAAGAGTTAGTCTTAGATTATAAACTAGATAATATATTTATTGAACCTTCAGGTGTAGGTAGTTTATCAGATATACTAAAGGTTTGTAATAGGGTTTCCTTAAATTCAACCTTAAATATAAAGATTAGGGATGTTATTACCATTGTAGATGTAGATTCTTTCAATGATTACATTGATAACTTTGGAAGTTTTTATTTAGATCAAATAGAAAATGCTCAGATGATTTTTTTAAGTCATTTTGAGAATCTAGTGGATAGTGAAGTTGAAGAGATTATTGAGAAAATAAGTTTAATAAATCCCAAGGCTACAATTTTTAAAGAGCCATGGATTTCTTTATCAGGGAAAGAAATTGTTGAAACAATAAACAGTATGGAATCCTATGAGATTGAGTTAAAGGATAGGCCTGCCTTTCTGGCAGCTAATAAGATGTTTCAAACTTTTTCTATAGATAAGCTAAGGGTTTTTTCAGAGGAAGAAATAGATAAAATATTACTTTCTTTAAATCAACAGGAGTATGGTTTTATTGTAAGAGCTAAGGGAATTGTTCAGCTTTCTACAAAGAAACTGGTTTACTTTGATTATACTCCATACCATTATCATTGGGAGTATTTAGAAACAGTAAAAACTACAAAGGTAACCATAATTGGCAGTAACTTAGATAAGAAAAAAATAGGAGGAATTTTTTATTAATAAATTANNGGGAAAAATAATTGATTATAAATGTACATATGATAATGAACAGGGAATTAGTAAAGAAATTATTGAAAAAACCAATTTGAAATTTCCTGATGCTTATAAAAATTGGGATAGTATGGTGACACTTGCCAAGGAGCTTAAGGAAAACTATAAGGCCAATGTTTGTACACTACCCTTCTGTCATACTGTGGAAGGGGAGGCACTAGGGGGAAAAATTAATCTTGGGGATGAGAACATAGGACCAAGAGCCAAAGAATATATTTGTACAACTACAGAAGAACTGCTATATTTACCTAAAATTGATTTTTCAAAGGGAAGAATTTCCGAAGTCTTAAAAGCCTGTAAGTCTTTGAGAGAACAAGGCGAAAATGTGGTTTTAAATGTTTCGGGACCATTTACAATAATGAATGTTTTAATTGAACCAAGGGTTGTTTTCAAAACCTTTAGAAAGAATCCAGAGTTAATTAGGGAAGTTTTTAATAAATTTCAACATGAAATAATTGAATTTATAGAAGAAGCACAAAAAGTAGGGGTAAACATCATTAGCTATGCAGATTCTTCTGGGGGAGTTAATATTCTTGGACCTAAGTTTGCAGAACAAGTAGTGGAAATGTTTACTTATCCTTTATTAAAAACAATGGATAAAATCATAAATGAAGAAATGATAATAGTACTTTGTCCGAAAACTACTTTTTCTTTACTAGGAACAGATAAAGCAGTGTGGAAGGATGTTTCCTTAGGAGGACCTTTAAACTATGAAGAAGGCTGCATAAAGGCTATTGGACTAGCAAAATTTGCTGGACAAACATGCATGAAAAATAAAGATTTTCAGTTAAAAGATGGGGTTATTAAAACCCTTG
This sequence comes from Clostridium sp. UBA5119, assembly GCF_002414285.1. NCBI lineage: Bacteria > Bacillati > Bacillota > Clostridia > Eubacteriales > Clostridiaceae > Clostridium > Clostridium sp. UBA5119. Next base: position 50,443 of record NZ_DHYX01000011.1, read on the forward strand.
AATTACTATAAATAAATAGCACCTTAAAAAGAAAAAAGGAGATGGTAGTATATGCACAAGGATGATAAAATGACCCCAATTGAAAGGTTAAATGCCTTCATGACAGGAAAATCTATGGACAGAATACTTGCAATGCCTGTAGCTTGCTCTATGTCTGGACTAGCATTAGGAATGACCCACAAAGAGAAAAGAAGTAGTGCGTTAAATGAAGCTAAAGCACAGATAGCTTGTTATGAAAGGTTTGGAAACGATTTATTAGTGGTTGAATATGGATTACATGGGGTAGGTATTGCATTAGGTAGTAAGATGAATGATCCAGAGGAATCTGTACCAGCAATTATGAGTTATGTCTTAGAGGATTTAAATGATATAGATAAACTTGATATGTCAAAGTTAGAATTAAAAAATGATAAACTTTTCCAATTACATATTGAGGCTGCAGAAATATTAATTGATAAGTTAGGAAAAGAGGTTCCAACAGGGGTTTTAATATCTGGACCTTTTACTGCAGCAGCAAGTATTTATAAAACAGAAAATTTTTTAAGAGCAACTAGAAAAAATCCCGAAAAAGTACATGGGTTAGTTAAGTTTTGCACAGAAGCATTAAAGATGATATGTAGAGAATTTATAAAACGAGGTGTTCTTATATTGCTATGTGACCCAATTGCATCAGGAACAATTCTTAATAGAAAACAATATTTAGAATTTGTATTACCTTACACTATAGACTTAATGAAGGATATTCATGAGGCAAAAGGCTTAGTTTGTTACCATATTTGTGGAGACACAACATCAATAGTAGGGGACATGGTAAAGTCTGGTTGCGACATGTTAAGTATAGATAATAGAGTTGATTTAGCATATACAAAACAAGTAGTAGGGGATAAAGTTCCAATTCTAGGTAATGTAGACCCAGTAGAAGTTCTAATTTTAGGAAGTACACAGGAGGTAGATTCTGCAGTAAAAACTTGCATGCAAAAGGCTTATGATAGTCCTTGTGGCTATATTTTAGCATCGGGTTGCGACCTTTCAGGAAATGTTCCTTTAGAGAATATTGATCAATTTATGGCCTCTGCAAGAAAATATGGAAAGTGGCCAATAGATCCGAAAAATTTCATGTAAAAATATATGTTTAAAAAATTTTGTAATTAAAGTGGAGGAATAATAATGACAGCATCTAAAGAACAGTTATTAAAAAGATTATCCGATGGCGTATTAGAAATGGAAGAAGAAGAGGTAATAGAAGCCTGTGAGGAATATGTAGAGGCAAAATATAAAGCCTTTGATGGTATTATGGAAGGACTTGTAGATGGTATGAACCGTGCAAGTCAATTATATGAAGAGGAAGAATATTTCGTAACAGATGTATTACTATGCTCAGATGCAATGTATGAAGGGCTATCAATATTAAGACCTCATCTTCCTATAGAAGAAGAAGGAAATAGCAAGCCAAAGGGAGTTATTGGAGTTGTAGAAGGAGATACCCATGACATAGGAAAGAATCTAGTANNCAGTAAAAATTATGATGGAAACTGCTGGTTTTGAAATGATTGATTTAGGAAGAGATGTTTCACTTAAAAGTTTTGTAGACAAAGCTAAAGAAGTTAACGCTTCTTTTGTATGCATGTCAACCTTAATGACAACAACTATGTCAGGAATGGGAAAAGTTATTGAATTATTAAAGGAAGCAGGAATTAGAGATCAAGTTAAAGTCCTTATAGGTGGAGGACCAATTTCTCAAAAATTTGCAGATACCATTGGTGCAGATGGGTACAGTTCCAATGCAGTGGAGGCAGTAAAACTAGCAAAAAAAATGCTTAATATAGCTTAGAAAGAAGGATGTAATATGATATCTCCAAGAGAACGATTAAATATGGTTTTCAACAGAGAACAGGTTGATAGAGTTCCATGTATTTGTCCTGGTGGCATGATGAATATGGTTACAACAGAAGTAATTGAAGACCTTGGAATAGATTTTTCAAAGGCTCATAGTAATGCGCAAACTATGGCTGATTTAGCTACTGCAGTATATGAAAAGGGCTGTTTTGAAAATTATGGAGTTCCTTTTTGTATGACCATTGAATCTGAGGAGTTTGGAGCAACCGTGAATATGGGGTCAAACATATATGAACCGCATGTTGTGGAGTATGCAATAGCTTCAGTAAAGGAATGGACGAAACTCCATGAGATTAATTTTCAGGAGGGAAGAGCTAAAGTAGTTATTGATGCAATTAAATTATTAAAAGCAAAGGGAAGTAATGTTCCTATAATAGGGAATTTAACAGGACCAATAAGCACTGCTAGTTCTGTTATGGAACCTGTAGTATTTTATAAAGAGCTCAGAAAAAACAATGAAGAAGCTCATAAATATGTTGATTATGTTACCGAACAATTAATTTTATTTGCAAAGAAACAAATAGAAGCAGGGGCAGATATAATTGCTATTTCTGACCCTAGTGGAACCGGTGAAATTTTAGGACCAAAGTTATTTGAAGAATTTGCTGTGAAATATATTAATAAGCTAGTGGATGGTATTCAAGAATTAAAGGGAAAAACCATTGTGCACATATGTGGCCAAATGAAAAATGTGTATAAAGAGGTAAATAAAATAAAAAGTGATGTTCTAAGCTTTGACTCCATTGTTAGTATGAGTGAGGCACGAAAGAATTTAGGAGATAGATTACTTATGGGTAATGTGAGTACCTATACAATTGAATTTGGAGAGCCTAAGAAGGTTTCAGATTTGACTAAAAAATGTGTTAAAGATGGAGTGAACATAATTTCACCTGCCTGTGGACTTGGAATGAAATCTCCTCTTACAAATGTCAAAGCAATCCTTGAGACTTTAAAAAAGGAGATGCTATAGAAATGGCTAAGATTTTTATTAAACAGTCAGGTAAGCACTTTGAGTATGTTCCAAAGAAAAACTTACTACAGCTTTTATTAGAAAATGATATTTTTGTAGATAATCCTTGTAATGGGAATGGTACTTGCGGGAAATGTAAGGTGAGAGTGTTGGAAGGAAATCTTCCTCCACTTTCCAAAGCAGAAAGAAAGCTATTGAAAGAAGATGAAATAAACGCAGGCATAAGGCTTTCCTGCTTGGTAATACCAGAAGAAGATATTACAATTGAAATTCTTCAAAAGGAAAGAAAACATAAAATACTTACTACTGGGTATGTACCTGAATTTGAGTTTAATCCTGCCCTTTGTAAAAAAATCTTTGAAATAAAAATGCCTACTTTAGAAAACCAAAGTCCTTTTGAAGATTCTTTATGTGAGGCCATTGGGACTAAAAAGGTCAATTGGAAATTACTAAGAGACTATGAAAGCAGCTATGGAACTGTAACTGGAGTATTTAATGACAGCGAGTTAATTGCCATTGAAGCAGGGGATACTACTGAGTTTCTTTATGGTGTTGCTATTGATATTGGAACTACAACGGTGGTTGCAGCATTAATTGATATGAATAATGGTGAGGAATTAGCTACATCTTCAAGAATTAATCCACAAAAGAAGTTTGGGTTAGATGTTTTAACTAGAATAACCTATGAATTAGAACATCCAGAGGGTTCAAAAGAAGAGTTGCAGAAAACTATTGTACATGCTATTAATGAAATGGTTGAAGAGTTATGTAGTGAGGGGAAAGTAAGAAAAGAAAGTATTTATGAGATTTCTATTGCTGCAAACTGTACCATGATGCATTTTCTTTTAGGTATCCATGCAACATCAATTGGAAAGTCTCCTTATGCGCCCATATTTACAAAGGCAAAAAACATATCAGCAAGTGACATTGGTATAAAGGCCGCTAAGTGTGCAAGAGTATATTGCCTTCCTTCAGTATCCGCTTATATTGGAGCTGATATAGTGGCAGGTGCCTATGTTTGTGAATTGCATAAAGCTGAGGAAAATATACTATTTATAGATATTGGAACCAATGGAGAGATAGTTTTATCTACGGGTGTAAAGTTACTTTCCTGTTCCTGTGCAGCAGGACCAGCATTAGAAGGAATGAATATAAGTTCAGGGATGAGAGCAGCAGAGGGCGCTGTTGAAGATGTGGAAATCACAGAAAATGGAATAGACATTAAGGTTATAGGAGAGGAAGACCCTATAGGGATATGCGGAAGTGGGATACTAGCAGCAGTGAAAGAACTTCTTAAAACAGGAATTGTAAAAAACAATGGAGCATTTATAAAAAAAGAACAGCTAGAAGAATCTGATTATCGCTATGAAATGATACAATTAAATGGGAATAAAAGAGAATTTCTTTTAAAAAGCACTCCAGAGCAGCTACTAATAACCCAAGGGGATGTTCGTCAGGTACAATTAGCAAAAGGAGCTCTGCTTTCAGGATTTTATGCCTTGTTAAAACAGGCTAAGATTGATATGAGTGAATTAGATAAGGTGATGATAGCTGGACAATTTGGTGCCCACCTTCCAGTAGATAGCCTTGTAGGAACAGGAATTTTGCCAGAAGAGGTAAAGGATAAACTAGTATATGTAGGGAATTCTTCTAAAACTGGAGCATACATGGCACTTATGTCTGTTGAAGTTAAGAAAGAAATAGAGGAATTAGCAGGTGAAATGGAATACATGGAACTTGGTGCCTCAGAGGGATATGAAAAATTATTTTCACAGTGTCTTATATTTGGAAATAAATAATAGATTCTATAAAACGTATAAATAAAAGGCATAGAGCATATGTCATAAAATAAAAATATATGAATTACCTTTGAAAAAGCATAGGTAATTCATATATTTTTTTATTCTCATTTATTAAGTTGTTAGCTCTCTATTTGCTGTGAAATAAATTGCTTAATTTTAGATAAGCCCTCATGTTTAAACTTTAAAGTATAATAATCCTTTGAAATATTAATAAGTTCAATATCAATTATATCTAAATTTAACAGTGCTTCCTCTATTTTTTCTAAAGTTGCATCTTGGGAATTTTCAATAACTGCTTGTTGTGTTTTTATTCTTATCCATTCTATAAGCAGAGTATTATAATTGTTTTTTATAAAATCCATAACAGGCCTCCTTAAAGTAAAATTATTATTTATAAGAATGATCTATATTACTCCTTATATTTTATAAATTTGTGTTTTATACCTTTTAGAATAAATTTAATTGTATTTGGGTATAAATATAATTAAATATAATCAATTATATTTTAACCTAATAATATAAAATATAATATAACTAATCAAAGTATAGTGTTATCTAACTTGATTAATTATAATTATATATATATAATGGTATATAAGTGATAATAATTAAATAAGTCAAGGGTAAGTAGAAAACTTAACTTGTGAATTAACATATTTAGATTTTAAATTAAAAGCAAATAGAAAAGCTCTAAACATAAATGGGGGTAAATTTTAATGAATGATAATATGAGTGATAATGAGATTATGACTGTTAGTGAGGTGGCAGAATATTTCAAAATAAGTGAAGTTACTACATATAAACTAGTGCAAGAAGGGAAAATTCCAGCCTTTAAAATTGGTAGGCATTGGAGAGTAAAAAGAAGTGATTTAACTGAGTTTATTGAAAAGTTAAAACTAGGAGAAAGAATATAAACTTAGTTTATAATAGGAGGATATGTTTTGAAAAGTAAGATTAAAAATAAAATTAGGGTTATATCTCTAGGGGGACTAGGAGAAATTGGTAAAAATATAACAGCCATAGAATATAAGGATGAAATTATTGTAATAGATTGTGGAATTTCATTTCCAGAGCCAGATATGTATGGGGTTGATCTAGTCATTCCAGACGTAACTTATTTGCTAGAAAATAAGGATAAAGTAAAAGGCTTTTTCTTGACTCATGGACATGAGGATCATATAGGAGCATTACCTTATGTGTTAAAACAACTTAATGTTCCAGTGTATGGAACCCGTCTAACTTTAGGATTGGTGGAAAGTAAATTAGAAGAGCATAATATACTAAAAGATTGTGACCTTAATGTTGTGAAAGCTGGAAGTACTATTAAATTAGAAAATATAAGTGTAGAATTTATAAGAAATAGTCATAGCATTGCAGATTCCTGTGCTATTGCAGTGCATACACCTATTGGTAGAGTTATTCACACGGGAGACTTTAAAGTAGATTATACTCCAATTGATGGAGAGGTTATGGATTTACAAAGACTTTCAACCTTGGGCAAGCAAGGTGTGTTATTGCTACTTGCTGATAGTACCAATGTGGAACGTCAAGGATACACCATATCAGAAAAGGTAATTGGAGAATCTCTTAATAGGATTTTTGGTAAAGCAACAGGAAGAGTAATAGTGGCAACCTTCGCATCAAATATCCATAGACTACAACAGATTGTAAATGCATCTATTTTCTATGAAAGGAAAATAGCCTTTAGTGGAAGAAGTATGGAAAAAATATCTCAAGTAGCAATGAACCTTGGGTATTTAAATATTCCTGAAGAGAGTATTGTTGGTATAAATGACATTGGTAAGTATGATAGTGAAAATATTACAATAATCACAACTGGTAGCCAAGGTGAGCCGATGTCAGCACTTACAAGAATTGCTGCAGGAATACACCGAAGTGTACAAGTAGAAAAAGGTGATTTGGTTATTATATCTGCATCTCCAATACCAGGAAATGAAAAGTGTATATCCAATGTAATAAATGATTTATTTAAAAGAGGTGCTGAAGTTATATATAATTCCTTAGAAGAAATCCATGTTTCGGGGCATGCTTGTCAAGAGGAATTAAAGCTAATCCACTCTTTAGTTAAACCAAAATATTTTATGCCAGTTCATGGGGAGTATCGTCATTTAATGCAGCATGGATTACTTGCTGAGAAGTTAGGCATGGATAAGTCTAATATATTTGTATCCCAAGTTGGTGATGTATTAGAAGTGCATAACAAAGTAGCTACCATATCAGGTAAAGTAAAAACAGGAGCAATAATGGTAGATGGACTAGGTGTAGGAGATGTTGGAAGTAGTGTGTTACATGATAGAAAATTATTAGCACAGGATGGAATTCTAACGGTAGTAATTACAATTAAAAAAGATTCTTATACTATAGTAGCAGGACCAGATATAATAACTAGAGGTTTTGTTTATGTTAGAGAATCAGAAAACATCATTAATGAAGCAAGAGACATTGTGTTAAAAGAAGTTGAAAAGAAATTAGCATCCAAAGATATGAGTAGAAGAAATATAAAATTTGCAGTTAAAAACTCTCTATCGCAATTCATATATATGAAGATTAAAAGGCGACCAATAATTATGCCAATAATTATGGAAGTTTAAGCTATAAAAACAATAATAAACAGAAATTTTTATTAAAAAACTTTGATAAGATAATATAATAGTAAAATAAGTAAGCTTTGAATCTTGTAAATAAGATTCAAAGCTTATTTATTTTGAGCTCTAAAATAATAATTACAAAAACATATTGACAGTTATCTATGTGTAGTCATATAATGGATATAGACAGTTATCTATATAA
>NZ_DHYX01000011.1:57962-71055 GCF_002414285.1 Clostridium sp. UBA5119
CAAAATATAACTTAAGGAGATGGTAATGTGTTTATATTTGAATGGTTAAATAATCAACTATTGAAAATGGAATGGCTTAGTAATTTAGTTACGCTTATAGTAAAAAAATTATTTGGACTAGATGTTAATAGCAGAATTGGAGGAAGTATTCACTTCTTTATATATGATGTTATAAAGATATTCATACTACTTTCAGTATTAATATTCTTAATTTCATATATACAAAGTTTCTTCCCACCAGAGAGAACTAAGAAAATTTTAGGAAGGTTTAATGGTATTTGGGCCAATATATTGGGTGCCTTACTTGGAACTGTTACACCTTTTTGTTCATGCTCATCCATTCCGTTGTTTATAGGATTTACTAGTGCAGGTCTACCAATTGGAGTTACATTTTCATTCTTAATATCTTCACCTCTTGTAGATTTAGCTTCCGTTATTTTGCTTGCAAGCATATTTAACTGGAAGATTGCAATTGCTTATGTGGTTGTAGGTCTTATTCTTGCAGTTATTGGAGGCTCAATTATTAGTAAATTGAAACTTGAAGAATATGTAGAGTCCTTCGTTTTTAACAATAAGATGATTGAAGTAGAGCAAGAAGATTTGACTAAAAAAGATAGGATGATTTTTGCTAAAAACCAGGTTTTGGACATTATAAAAAAAGTATGGCTTTATATTTTAATCGGTGTAGGAATTGGAGCTGCAATTCATAATTGGATTCCAGAAAATGTAATTACTGCTGTTCTTGGTCAGGATAAATGGTATTCTGTTCTAATAGCAACTTTTGTAGGAGTTCCTATGTATGCTGATATTTTTGGAACTCTACCAATTGCAGAAGCATTGGTGCTTAAAGGAGTAGGAATTGGCACAGCGTTATCATTTATGATGGGTGTAACTGCACTTTCCCTTCCATCTATNNTTTTAGGTATTTTTATAGGAATTGTTACTATAGGAATTATTATCATAGGTTATGTCTTTAATGCCTTTGGTTATCTTCTACTATAAGATTACTTATTAAGACATTTTATAATTTTAATAGAATATATTTTATTTAGGTTTTTAAAAATAATATTTAAGGAGTGATATGTATGATAATTAAGATTCTAGGATCAGGATGTAAAAAATGCGTTACATTAAAAGAAAATACTGAAGTAGCATTAAAAGAAACAGGGATGGAAGCTGAGATAATTAAAGTTATGGACTTTAAGGACATTATGACTTATGGAGTAATGACAACTCCAGCACTAGTTATTAATGAAAAAGTTGTTTCCTTTGGAAAGGTATTAAAACCAAAAGAAATTATAAAGATTCTTCACAATTTATAAAAAATAACTTATAATTTAAGACACGACACATGTAGTGCTTTGCGCGTAAATCTGATTACGGTACAAAGCTTGCAATGTGTCTTTTTGTTGCCTAAAAATGGTGATACATATATAAAATATGGACATCATTACAACTAGTTCTGCCATATACAAAGTGTGCATGCATATCTTCACCAACAGGTATAGCTAGACCCGTTATAGACTCAACTTCATGAAAATAGTTTTCGTAAAAATAAGAATTCTCATCACTAGTAATTTTTTAGAAAGTTTAATTGAAAGACTTTATGTTATGAAGAATTATGATAAAATTAAAGAATCAGTGACAAGGTCAAAATCAGAGATTAATAACTATATTCACAGAATTATTAAATTTATATACAATTAACATGTATAAACTAAGGAATATTATATAAAATATGATAATTTTATCTGAGACATAATGAAAGAAGGTGTTTATAATNNATAATAAGTATTTTATCAAAAGAAAAGAATCTATATGATCCAGAAGTTAAAGTTGATATACAAAGGGATGATTATACTGTATATAGGATGGAAAGTGACAATGGAGAAGGTATCATGACAAGTTATAAGGTGTTTCCGGGAATTGAACTTCTATACAACGATTTTAATATGGAAAATTGTTTTCACAATAAACGTCCTTGTTATGACATAATGGAAATTAACCATTGTAGGCAAGGTCGTTTTGAATGTGATTTTGATAATGGGTCATATGTGTATCTGGAAGAAGGGGATTTAGCTGTAAATATGTTAAGCAATAGGACAAAAAATTCTTGTTTTCCTCTGGAGCATTATAATGGTGTTTCTGTCATAATTAATCTTGTGGAGGCTGCAAATTCAATTTCTTATGTACTAAAGGATATATCTATTGATCTCTATGAGTTACGTGATAAATTATGTTCTGACAACCAGTGTTTTATTATGAGAGCAAGGGATTCGGTGGAGCATATTTTTTCTGAACTTTACACTGTACCAGATAAAGTAAAATATGGTTACTTTAAGTTAAAAGTATTGGAGTTATTATTATTTCTCAGTGTTGTTGACGTAGATGATAAGCGGGAAGAACGTCCATATTTTCATAAAAGTCAAGTTGAGATTGTCAAAGACATGAAAAAATATATGACAAATAACTTAGAGTATCATTATACACTAGAGGAGCTTTCAGAGCATTTTTGTATACCTCTTACTGCTATGAAGCTTTGTTTTAAGGGTGTTTATGGGGTTTCTATTTATGCATTTATGCGTTCATATAGAATGCATGCAGCTGCAGTTTTATTGCGCCAAGGAACGGATAGTGTTACCGCTATTGCTAACAAAGTAGGATATATAAATTCCAGCAAATTTGCTTGTGCATTTAAACAAGTCATAGGCATGTCACCTGTAGTGTATAGAAAAACAAATAATCTGAATGGAGCGATATGCGACCGTTTGGAGTAGAAATGAAATGTAAAACATATTATAATATTGCTTTGTAAGGAGGATAAGATGCGCCAGAGGAGTGCTTTTTTAAAATACTTTAGTTAGCGTAAACTAACTAAGTTAATCCATTAAATCCTTTTTGCAATTAAAAAGAATTGCATGGATTAGGAAAAACATTAATCGTATAATTGAGGTTGGTTAGCTATAGCTAACTAATTGTGATTTAATTAAATTAGGGGGTGGTTCATTTGAACAACAAGAAAAATAAAATCTCAGGAATACTTTCCTTTGCAGGAAAATATCAAGTGTTAACAATTTTAGGGTGTATCCTCTCGGGTATTAGTGCTGTGCTTTCTCTTATACCTTTTGTATATATTTGGTTTATTGTAAGAGATATTTTTATGGTATTACCAAATGTATCTCAGGCAACAAATCTTGTTCATTACGGATGGATGACAGTAATTTTTGCCTCAGCAAGCATTTTTGTTTACTTTATAGCCTTGATGTGTACGCATATATCTGCGTTTCGCGTTGCAAGAAATATGAGAAGTAAGGCATTACACCATATTGTTAAGTTACCACTTGGATATTTATCTGAGCAAGGTAGTGGAAAACTGCGTAGGATAATTGATGAAAGCTCAGGTCAAACAGAGACATTTTTAGCTCATCAGCTTCCTGATTTAACAGGGGCGTATATAACACCTGTGGCAATGATTATATTACTATTTACTTTTGATTGGCGTCTTGGAGTAATAAGTATTACACCGATGTTAATTAGTTTTTTGTTCATGTCTAAAATGGCAGGAGCTACTATGAAAGAAAAAATGGGAGAATATCAAAATGCACTTGAGAATATGAATAATGAAGCGGTGGAATATGTTCGTGGGATTCCTGTTGTTAAGACATTTCAGCAAAGTGTATTTTCTTTTAAAAACTTTCATGACTCAATTATGCATTATAAAAAATGGGTAGTTGAATATACAATTTCTCTTCGTATTCCGATGACATGTTTTACAGTTTGTATTAATGCAATTTTTGCATTTTTGATTCCTGCAGGGATTCTTTTAATTGCTTCAGCTACAAATTATGAAGTGTTTTTGCTTGACTTTATATTTTATATTTTATTTACTCCATATTGTACTGTTATGATGACACGAATTCTTTTTTCAAGTGAGAATTCGATGTTAGCTAAGGATGCGGTAAGTCGCGTAATGAGTATTTTAGAAGAAAAACCACTAAAAGAATCAACACATCCACTTCAACCAAAGGATGCTTCTATCACTTTTGATAAAGTAACATTTACCTATAAGGACGCAAGGCAGCCTGCACTGAACAATGTATCCTTTCACGTTCCACAAGGAACAACAGTAGCTCTTGTTGGCCCTTCGGGTGGAGGGAAAACTACTGCTGCTAGCTTGATTCCAAGATTTTGGGATGTGGATAGTGGAAATATTATGGTAGGTGGCGTTGATGTGAGGAATATTGCTACTGAGGATTTAATGAATTGCATTTCATTCGTTTTTCAGGATACACATTTATTTAAACAGAGTTTGTTAGATAATATTTGTTCTGCAAAACCAAATGCTTCTCGAGAAGATATTATAAAAGCTATAAAAGCGGCACAGTGTGAAGATATTATTAGAAAAATGCCAAATGGTATCGATACTGTAATTGGCACAAAAGGCGTATATCTTTCAGGAGGTGAAGCTCAGCGTATTGCACTTGCTCGTGCGATTTTAAAGAATGCTCCTATTATCTTGCTTGATGAAGCAACTGCCTTTGCGGATCCTGAAAATGAGCATCAGATACAAATGGCATTGGAAGAATTGACCAAAGGAAAGACTGTTTTAATGATAGCTCATAGACTTTCTACAATTCGTAATGCAGACTGTATCATAGTTATAAAAGATGGAATGATCGTTGAACAAGGCAATCATAATGAGCTTCTTGATGAAAAGGGATTATATTCAAAGATGTGGACAGACTATAAGTCCTCTACGAGTTGGAATGTAGGAAAGGAGGCTGTTTCCAATGGTTAACTTCTTAAGAAAGCAATTTGCACTTAGTAAACAAGGTGCAAAGGATTTAATTAAAGCAATTTTAGCATGCACTATTACGGATATTAGTCTAATGTTCCCTGTGGGAATACTGTATATGTTGTTGAAAAATTTTATTTCTCCTCTCTTGGGTAATGAAACAATCGCACCGAGTTTTTGGTTGTATATTGGCATTTCAGTGTTAATTTTAGGAGTTATTTTTGTGCTGCAATATATTCAGTATGNNTATAAAGAAAGTGCTAATAAACGAATATCTATTGCAGAACAACTCCGCAAAATACCGCTTTCATTTTTTGGTAACCGAGATTTATCTGATTTGACAACTACAATTATGACAGATTGTGCAGGACTTGAGACGGCATTTTCACACTATATTCCTGAATTTATTGCTTCAGTTATATCAGTTTTATTTATAGGAATTAGTCTATTTATCATGGAATGGAGAATGGCACTAGCTCTCCTATGGGTAGTACCTGTTGCTTTTCTAATAACGGCAGGTGGAAAGGTACATCAGGATAAAATTAATTTGATGAATAAGCAGGCTCAACTTGAGCGTGCAGATGGTATTCAGGAATGCATAGAAACAGTTAAAGAAATCAAGGCAAATAATCAAACTGAAAAATACTTATCTGAACTAGACAATAAGCTGAAAGTTTCTGAAAAAATTAGTATAAAGGCAGAACTTCATGTAGCTATGTTTGTTGTATCTGCACAAATGATTTTGCGTATCGGTGTGGCAACGGTGGTTTTAATAGGGTCTATTCTTTTAATTAATGGTGAAACGGATTTTTTTACATTTCTGATGTTCATGATAGCTGCATCTCGAGTATTTGATCCTCTGTCCGGATCACTAATAAACCTTGCAGCTATGTTTAATTCTTTACTACAAATAAATCGTATGAAAAAGATAGAAGAGCAACCTATCCAGACAGGAACAGAATTAGTTAGTTATCAAGGATATGATATTTGTTTTGAACATGTTGGATTTGCATATAATGCTGGAGAAACAGTACTGAAGGATGTTTCCTTTACAGCAAGGCAAGGTGAGGTAACAGCACTTGTAGGACCGTCAGGTGGAGGTAAAAGCACAGCTGCAAAACTAGCAGCGAGATTCTGGGATGTTACAAAAGGTAAAATAACACTTGGTGGAGTAGATATAAGTGGGGTTGAACCAGAAACATTACTTTACAATTTCTCAATTGTATTTCAAGATGTAGTGCTTTTTAATAATACGGTTATGGAGAATATTAGACTTGGTAAGAGAAATGCTACTGACGAAGAGGTTCTGGCAGCAGCAAAAGCCGCCCAATGTGATGAATTTGTAAATCGAATGCCAAAGGGATATCAAACAATGATTGGTGAAAATGGCTCAACTCTTTCAGGAGGGGAAAGACAGAGAATTTCAATTGCAAGAGCCTTGCTTAAAGATGCTCCTGTAGTTTTACTGGACGAGGCAACAGCATCTTTAGATGTAGAGAATGAGTCTTATATTCAGAACGCTATAGCACACTTAGTAAAAAATAAAACTGTTTTAGTCATTGCACATAGAATGAGAACAATAGTTGGAGCACATAAAATTATAGTTTTAGAAAATGGAGAAGTTGCTGAACAGGGTAATCATGAGGAGTTGCTAGCCAAACAAGGACTTTATAATAGATTATGGTTAATACAATCTAAAGCAAGTCAATGGGAAATATAAGTCTTACCAGTCCTTTGATTTGTTTGAATACATTACAATTATAGTAAAAATAGAATTTTTACTGGAATTTTGATGCTAAACCTCTGAAAGAAAATAACATTACTTGATATTTTATAAAAAATAACTTAATTTCGAGGGTCTAATTAATATTGGGAAATTAAATATTATATGGTATAATAAGAAATAGTAGGAATAGATTGTGAAAAAATAAATAAATAAAATTTCAAATAAAAAATTTTAAATTTAGGGGGAATAAAAATGGTAAGATATCGTTGTTCAGTATGTGGTTATATTCATGAAGGGGAGTTACCAGAAGGTTTTAGATGTCCTAAATGTAAACAACCAGCGTCAGTATTTGTTAAAATTGAAGAAGAAAAAGAGACTAAAAATATTTATGCAGGAACAAAGACAGAAAAGAATTTGATGGAAGCTTTCTCAGGTGAAAGCCAGGCGAGAAACAAATATACATACTTCGCCAATATTGCACAAAGAGAAGGATACGATCAGTTAGCTGAAATTTTTCTAATGACAGCTAGAAATGAACAAGAGCATGCTCGTATATGGTATGAAGAGTTGGGTAATTTGGGAAATACTGCTCAAAATCTTTTACATGCAGCTGAAGGTGAAAACTATGAGTGGACAGACATGTATGATGGTTTTGCAAAGGATGCTGAAGCGGAAGGATTTAAGGAATTAGCTGAAAGATTCCGTAGAGTGGCTGATATTGAAAAGTCTCATGAAGAGCGTTATCGTAAATTGCTAAAAAATATTGAAATGCAACAGGTGTTTGAAAAAGGTGAAGAAACTATGTGGGAATGTCGTGTTTGTGGACATCTTATAATGGGAAAAAAGGCTCCTGAAGTTTGTCCTGTATGTAAATATTCTCAAAGTTATTTCGAAGTTAGAAAAGAAAATTATTAATTTTAAGCCGTCACTTATTGTGGCGGTTTTTTTATTTTGCATATTAATATNNAATATATAGTTCTTTATATAATTCAAAGTAATGGTTTATAAATATGTAAACATTATTATTTTTATTGACAATGGATAATATTTTTGTTATTGTTTAAAAGTATGAAATTTGTGTGAACTTATATTAGGAGGATATTATGCAAGAAACAAAGGTTAAAGTAGTAGTAGCTGATCCGTCGGCAATAGGTTTATTTGGACTAGCAATGGTAACATTAGTAGCATCATCTCAAAAGTTAGGATTAACAGAGGGAGTATCTTTAGTATTACCATGGGCAATATTTTTAGGAGCAACAGCACAATTGTTGGCTTGTTTAAATGATTTTAAGCATAACAACACTTTTGGAGCAACAGCTTTTGGTGCTTATGCATTCTTTTGGTATGGAGTTGGTTTTACTTGGTTAATTCAAAATGGAGTATTTGGACCAGCCCTAGCAGCTAAAGCTGACATAAATCAATTAGGAGTTGCTTATTTAGGGTATTTAATTTTTACAATATTTATGACTATAGGTGCTATGGAAACTCATAAGGTGTTATTTACAATATTCCTATTGATAGATTTCCTATTCTTAGGATTAACACTAACAACTTTTGGAATAATGGAGCATGGAACACATATGCTAGCTGCTTATTCTGAGTTAGGAATAGCTTTAGTATCTTTCTATGGTTCAGCGGCTGCAGTATTAAATACTCACTTTGGAAGAGTATTTTTACCTGTTGGAAAACCTTTTGGAATATTTAAGAAGTAATATTTAGGTGATGAATTTTTTCATCACTTTTTATATATCCATGGTATGTAAAATTGGATTCTAATTTTAAAGCGATTATGATGGTTTAAAGCCTCCTAGAATAGTTTATAAGCTATCTAAGGAGGCTTTATCTTTATAAATATAAGAATTACACTAGTATTTAATTTCTATTTAGAAATACTTATTTTTTTACCTTCTTTACGCCACTTACTAAATTCAGCTGTTGCTGTGAAAAGTGCATCTGTGGATGAGTTAAGTGCAGTTTCAGCAGAATCTTGTATAACACCTACGATAAAACCTACACCAACTACCTGCATAGCAATGTCACTTGGGACTCCAAATAAGCTACATGCTAGAGGGACAAGTAATAGTGAACCTCCAGCCACTCCAGAAGCACCACAAGCACTTACTGCAGAAAGTACGCTAAGAATTATTGCTGTACCAATATCTACTTGGATACCAAGAGTGTGAACAGCTGCAAGAGTTAAAACAGAAATAGTAATAGCTGCACCAGCCATGTTAATTGTGGCACCCAAAGGAATTGATACTGAATAAGTATCTTTATCTAAACCAAGCTCTTCACATAAACTCATATTTACAGGAATATTAGCAGCAGAACTACGTGTAAAAAATGCTGTGATTCCACTTTCTTTTAAGCATTTAAATACAAGTGGGTATGGATTTTGACGAATAGCTACATACACCATAATTGGATTTACTACAAGAGCTACAAAAATCATACTTCCAAGTAGAAGTAAAAGTAATTTTCCATAGCTAAGAAGTGAAGCTATTCCACTTGTAACGATAGTATCAACTACAAGGCCCATGATTCCTAAAGGTGCAAAGTTTATTACCCATACAACCATTTGAGATAATGCATCAGAAACATTGGAAATTATTAATTTTGTAGAATTTGCAGCATTTTTCAAGGCAAAACCAAGAATTACTGCCCAAGCTAATATACCAATGTAGTTAGCATTAAAAAGAGCTTTTACTGGATTATCAACTAGATTTAATAGTAAAGCTTTAAGAACTTCTACTACACCGCCAGGAGGAGTAATGTTTTCTACCCCAGCTACAAGGGTTAGGCTTACCGGGAATAAAAAGCTTCCCACAACAGCAACAAGTCCGGCTAAGAATGTTCCTAAAAGATAAAGAATAATAACGGTTTTCATATTGGTCTCATGACCACTTTTGTGTTGGGAAATAGCACTGGTTACCAAAAATAAGACTAGGATAGGTGCAATGGCTTTTAAAGCACCTACAAATAGAGAGCCAAAAATTGATAATGGCTTTGCTACATTAGGAATGGTTACGGCTAATATAATACCTATGATTAAACCTATGATTATACGTTTTACTAAACTTAATCCATTCCATTTCTTCATTAGATTCTTCATAATATTTTCCTCCTATAACGTTAAATAAAAAAGTAAGTTTCAGTGGCTTTAAATTTGTTACTAGGAAATCCTTTGGTAAAAATAAGTTTATCATGAATCTTCACTAATGTGAAGTGGAAAAGCATAATGAATTTTCAATTAATTAATGGTCACCTTTACATAAATAACCTATATAATAAATAATTAGAAAATAAAATTAGTTTTAAAATTGTATTTTAAGGCCCATAAACACTTAATTTATGAATCATATAAATTAAATTTAAAATATTGATAAAATCAATTCAATTGCAAGAAAAAAATTTTTACAAGCATTATGAAAGATTCCACTACATATCTCTATACTATTTTGGGATAACAGTTCTATAATTATTCATTGAAAATAAAAATTTAATTAGGAATATAGATTTTACTAAAATTTCAGTTGTTGGATTTTTAGTAAAATATGTGTATTATGTAAATAGGAGATAGAAAAGTGAAGTCACTGTAAAGAAAAAAGAAATTAGTGGCAAGAGAAAATTTATAAGGAGTTCAAAGTATTATAGAACAGGGTTATTTTACATAAGTATTTGGAGGTAGAAGTATGGCAAATGTTATATATAGAAAATTAGAATTAGAGGAATGTGAGTATATAAACAAAATGAATCCATCTCAATATATAGGAAAAGCATGGAGAGATGTGGATGGCAAACGTAAATTAGTGGAAATAAATTACCAAGATTGTGATTGGCCAAACGGCTATGAATATCATCTCAGAAATTTGAAAAAAACTATCTTAAGTGGTGGAAGTGCCATTGCTGCTTTTGATGGTAATAATAAATTACTGGGGTTTTCAACAGTTAATCGTGAATTTTTTGGTGAAAAATTTAATTATGTTTTATTAGATCAACTTTTCATAACCTTAGAATGTAGAAATAAAGGAATAGGAAAAAATTTATTTATACTTTCTGCTAATGCTGCAAGAGAGTGGAAAGCAGATAAAATTTATATTTGTGCAGGTTCTGCTGAAGAAACAATTGCTTTTTATTTTTCATTAGGCTGTAAAGAAGCAGTGGAAATAAATAAAGAACTATATGAAAATGACCCAAGAGATTACCAATTAGAATTTTCATTATAAAAATCACCCATATATTATTTGTTTTAGCAATAAAAAAACAAGGATGCTATTTAAAAATTACAAGTATCCTTGTTTTATGTAACCTAGCTTAGGATTTATTTTTTTGCATAAATGTAGGGATGCTTTCTGCAAAAAATCTCACAAAGGTGTCTTTAAATTCTTGATCTTCCTGTTTTAAAACCCCCAGGGAATATTGCATTGCAACACCATCTAGAGCTGCTATTAAAATAGCAGCAAGACTTTTTTTGCATTTGGTATTTTCAATACCAAATGCGTAAAAGTACATATCTGCTACCTTGTTTATTATTTCATTATAATCTTGTTTAAGGCTTTCACTAAGAGAGCCACCTTTGGATAATACGTAGCCTATTAATAAAACTAAAAGGCGTTGCTCATTAACCTTAGACATACGTTCTCTAACTTTATCACTAATTTCATTTAACATATTTTCAGTGCTTTTAAGATTACTACTTTCATCTTTTTCAGAAAGTTTTTGAGCAAAGTACATAGTTTCCTTTACTGCGTGGTAGAATAACTCGTCCTTGTTCTTAAAATGATGATATATTGCACCAGTAGTAAGCCCAGCAGCTGAGGCTATTTGACGCATACTTGTTTCTTCAAAGCCGTTTTCTATAAATACACTAATTGCAGCATCTAAAATATGTTGTTTTTTTTCATTTGGTTCATTAGCGTTCATTTTATTCACCTCATTTAAAAATAGTATATCATATTTTTATAACATTATGGTTCACATATCATAGGAGTATTACATTAAAGACATAATAGTCTGCATTTTCATAACATATGTATTATTTCGAATGTTAATTCATTGACAAAGGTAGATGTGTATTATATTATAAACATAACAACTGTTATGTTATATTGTGGAACAGTTGGTAATAATATATTGTAACCTACTTTAATAAAGTAACCTAAATTAAATATGAAATGGGGGAGAGTTTACATGGAGGCATTTAAAGTTTTAGAAATTAAGCAAAGTGTTTTTGACAACAATGATCGTCAGGCTGAGCTACTTAGAGAAGAATTGAAAAAAGATGGGGTCTTTTTATTAAATCTTATGTCATCACCTGGTTCAGGGAAAACAACAACTGTTTTAAGAACAATTGAAGCTCTTCAAAATGAAATGAACATTGGTATTTTAGAAGCTGATATTGATTCAGATGTGGATGCACATAAGGTTTCACAGACTGGAGTTAAAGTAATTCAACTGCATACAGGAGGAATGTGTCATCTTGATGCTGATATGACTAGACAAGGTTTAAAAGGTATTGGAACAGATAACATTGATTTTGCAATATTAGAGAATGTTGGAAACTTAGTGTGTCCTGCGGAATTTGACACTGGTGCATCAAAAAATGCTATGATTCTAAGCATACCAGAAGGAGATGACAAGCCTTTAAAATATCCTTTAATGTTTTCAATAGTTGATGTTTTATTAGTCAACAAAATAGATGCAGCGGACTATTTTGAATTTGATATGGAGGCAGTAAAAGAGAGGGTAAAAAAACTGAATCCAAATATTAAAGTTATTCCAATTTCAGCTAAAACTGGAGAGGGAATTGGAGAATGGGCTGACTGGATACGTGGACAAATAGATAATTGGAAAAATAAATAACTTTAAATAATTCATAACATTAAAAATATTACAAACTTACCTTGAAATATTTTGACTATATATAATAATCAGCTTCTTTCGGTTACTTTTGTTTTAATAACTTAATAAAACCTAAAAGTGCTGATTATTTTAATATAGTTAATAATAATAATGAGTCTTGCCATCTTTGCAATTCATTGTAAACACTGGTGTTTATAGTTTTGTTTATGATGACATATAATTATTTTGGGGAGGGATAATATATGGTCAAGGAAAAGGTACTTGATCTTGCAAATCACATCAGTAATAAGAAACGTGGCTCGAAAAATGAAATCAAAGCTACAGATCCCGAGTATATGATTCTTGAACCTGTTGTTTCAGAAGAAATGGCTGAAGTGGTACTTTGTATGGAAATACGTAAAAAGGTTACTGCTAAAGATGTTGCTCCTTTATGTGGCAAATCTGTAGAGAGAACAACAGAACTTTTGTTAGAATTAGCGGATGCAGGGGTTTGTTTTGTAAATGAAATTGATGGAGTAGATACATTTTGGTATGAGACCTGGGTTCCAGGTATCATGGAAATGATGGTTAACAATAAGGAGAATGTTAAAAAGTATCCTCAGATTCCTAGGGCTTTTGAAGCCTATGGAAGAGTAAGAGGACCTAAGACAGCAGGAAGTTTTCCTGTAGGAGTAGGTCTTATGCGTGTTATACCTATAGAACATGCCATT
>NZ_DHYX01000011.1:71077-88604 GCF_002414285.1 Clostridium sp. UBA5119
CAAGAGAAGCTATGGGAGAAGGCTGTGGTCACCTTAAGGAAGATATGTGCATTCAGATGGGACATGCTGCAGAATACTATATACGTACGAAGAGAGGTAGACAGATTACTCGTGAAGAAGCCTTTGAAATTATTAAGAGAGCAGAAGAAAATGGTTTAATGCATCAAATACCTAACTTAGATGGTTCTGGTAAAACTCATGCTATTTGTAATTGCTGTGGATGTTCTTGTCTGGCTTTAAGAACTGCTAGTATGTTTATTAACGCTGACATGGTACGTTCAAACTATGTTTCTAAAGTGGACAAAGAGAAATGTGTTGCTTGTGGAGAGTGCGTTCAAAATTGTCCTGTTAATGCACTACAATTGGGGCAAAAGTTATGTTCAAAAACACCAGTAACTACTGAGATAAAGAGAAGTGATACTCCACGAGATACTGAGTGGGGTCCAGATAAATGGAATTCTGATTATAGAACCAATAGAAAAGATGTAGTTGATACAGGTACAAGTCCTTGTAAAACTAATTGTCCAGCTCATATTGCAGTTCAAGGTTATGTTAAACTTGCTTCTCAAGGAAGATATAGGGAAGCCCTTGAACTTATTAAACAAGAAAATCCGTTTCCTGCAGTATGTGGACGTATTTGTCCAAGAAAGTGTGAAACTGATTGTACTAGGGGAGATATTGATGATCCAGTTGCTATTGATGAAATCAAAAAATTTATTGCTGAACAAGATTTAAATACTGATCATAGATATGTGCCTAAACGTAAGCACGAGTACGGTAAAAAAATTGCTGTTGTGGGAGCAGGGCCTTCAGGTCTTAGCTGTGCATACTACTTAGCCATTGATGGGTATAAAGTAACTGTGTTTGAAAAAGAAAATGTTCTTGGTGGAATGTTAACTTTAGGAATACCTTCATTCAGGCTTGAAAAGAATGTAATAAATGCTGAAATTGACATACTGAAAGAATTAGGCGTTGAATTCAATACAGGCGTTGAGGTTGGAAGAGATATAAGTCTTAATGAATTAAGGGATCAAGGTTTTAAAGCCTTCTATATTGCAATCGGTGCTTGTATGGGAAGAAACCTTGGCATTGAAGGTGAAAATGTAGAAAATGTTATAACCGGTATAGATTTTATGAGAGATGTTAACTTGAGTAAGAAGTTAAAACTTGAAGGTAATGTAATCGTAATCGGTGGTGGTAACGTTGCTATAGATGTTGCGAGAACAGCTACTAGAATTGGAAATACACAAATTAAAATGTACTGTTTGGAAAGTCGTGAACAAATGCCTGCACTTCCGGAGGAAATTGAGGAAGCATTATCAGAGAATATTGAAATTAATAATTCTTGGGGACCAAAGAGAGTAATTGTTGAAAATGGTCGTGCTACAGGAGTAGAATTCAAGAAATGTATTTCTGTATTTGATAAAAGTGGAAGATTTAATCCATCTTATGATGAAAATAACACTATCATAGTTAAGGCTGATACTGTACTGCTTTCAATAGGTCAAGGAATGAATTGGGGAGGACTTTTGTCAGATAGCAAAATTGAACTAAACAGAAATAATACTATTAAAGCAGATCCATTTACATTACAGACAGGTGAACCTGATGTTTTTGCTGGTGGTGATGCATTAACAGGACCTAAGTTTGCAATAGATGCTATTGCTTTAGGTAAGGAAGGGGCAATTTCAATTCATCGTTATGTTCAGCCAGGACAAAGTTTGATTATTGGTCGAGATAGAAAAGAATATCATGCATTAGATAAGGAAAATATCGAACTTCAAGGATATGATAGTACTCCTAGACAGAGTGTAGGTCATGTAGATGGAAACAAATCAAGACAAACATTTAAAGACTTACGTGAAACATTTACTGAAGACCAGATAAAAAAGGAAACAGAACGTTGTCTTAGCTGTGGTGCAACGGTTGTAGATGAATTCCTGTGTGTAGGATGTGGTCAATGTACCACTAAATGTAAGTTTGATGCTATTTCCCTTGTAAGAAAATATGATGGTGAGGGTGTAGCCTATGAGGATCTTAAACCTGTAGTTATAAAACAAATTCTTAAACGCAAAGTGAAAATTACAACTAAAAAAGTAAAGAAACTTTTTAAATAACTTAGTTAACTATAAAAGATTTTATAAAGTAATTTTAAATTTAAATAGGGGTAGAGGGTGAATAAAATGTTTGAATTTAATTATGTTGAAGGAGCAACAATGTTTTCTGCATGGGGAATGTGGTTTGTAGTTTTTGCAGGTTTGTTTTTATTCAATGAATTTTCTAGAAGACAGAAGTGGGCAGGATTTTTTAGTTTTGTTATTTTGCCAATTATTTTAACAGTTGTTTGGATGACTGTTTTAAAGGAGGTTACCTATACTGATTGGTTCCATCTAGCTAAAGTTTATTCTGCAACAGCAGGATGTATTGGATTTTGGTGTATTCGTCATATTGAGAAAAAGGATAAAATTACTGGTGAGGTTGTTTGGAGACTAGCTGATAATAAAATTGCACTATGCTTTCCACCGTTGATTCTAGCTATTAACATTATAGAAGCAGTGGCAAGAGATATTGAGGTTGGATCCACCTATTGGATGATGACTTCAGGAGCTATTGAAGGTGAAGTAGTAGGTGTAATTGGTGGTCCATGGAATTATATGAATGCAGCGGCTGGTATACTAAATATCATTGCTATAACTGGTTGGTTTGGAATAGTAATTAGAAAACAAACTAAAAAGGACAAAAGTAAAGATATGCTATGGCCAGATATGCTTTGGTTCTGGATTATTGCATATGATTTATGGAATTTTGTATATACTTATAATTGCATACCTACTCATTCTTGGTATGCAGGCTTAGCATTACTCATTGCACCAACTCTTTGTGCATTTACTGTTGGAAAGGGTGCTTGGCTACAGCATAGAGCTCAGACCTTAGCTATATGGTGCATGTTTGCTCAAACTTTTCCAAATTTCCAGGATACCGGAATGTTTGTAGTTAAATCAACTTATAATACTACTATTTATACAATTTTAGGAGCAATAGCTCTTGCAAGTAATATAGCTGTATTTGTTTATATGATATATAAAATAAGGAAAACTAAGAGAAATCCATACAAGGAAGAACTTTATACTGACCTTGATGAGTTTAAAGAAATTAAAATGATGATGTAAAGCCATATATATTATGATTATAGAAGGCAAAAATAGGCCTATAGACCTATTTTTGCTATCTAGAACTATTAAGATAATACAATATACAATAATTAAGCTCTAATACGTATCTATTAATTGAAAATAATTGATTATATACCTATTGGTTATTGCTGTTTACAAATTTAGATACTATATAAATTATTATTGCTGATATAATAGCTATAACAGCAAATAAAAATCCTATTGGTATAAGAAAGAATGGTTCAGATAGAGTTCCATCTGGCAAGACTTCGGAACCAACTACATTAAATACCGTAAAACATGCTATACTAGCTACTACTAAAAGAATACTAAATAAATATTTTTTCATTATTAATTTTCCTCCTATAAATTTTTGTACTTCGGATTAACTTTTTATTTGCAATTAAGTACTTTATAAATTCTGTACCTTTTAATATCATTTTATACTTGAAAAATAAAATTGTCAATAAATATTTATTGATATACAATAAATATTTATTATTAATACAACCTAGTTGGTATCGGAAGGATTGCATTTCGATTTACAACTGAGGAGATAAAATAGATGGTTTTAAATGCTTGACTTTTTGAGGCATTTTATTTTGTAAAGGAGTGGATATTATGCACATGGCTGATGCTTTGATTTCACCAGTGGTGGGAGGAACTATGTTGGCAGCTACTACTGGAATTACAGCTTATTCAATTAAAAAAATACAGAATGATATGGATGAAAAGAAAATTCCCTTAATGGGGGTAATGGGAGCTTTTGTTTTTGCTGCACAAATGATTAATTTTTCAATCCCTGGTACTGGTTCTAGTGGACACATTGGAGGAGGAATACTACTTGCAATATTATTAGGGCCCTATGCGGGATTCTTAACTATGGCTTCTATTTTGTTAATTCAAGCACTGTTCTTTGGAGATGGTGGGTTACTTGCCTATGGTTGCAATGTATTTAACCTTGGATTTTATACTTGTTTTATAGCATACCCTTTAATTTATAAATGGTTTACACGTAAAGGGATTACTACTAAGAAGATCTTTAGCGCCTCGATGGCATCTACTATAGTTGGTCTTCAAATAGGAGCTTTTAGCGTTGTACTTCAGACTCTTATGTCCGGAAAGACTGAATTGCCTTTTGGAACCTTTTTATTGTTAATGCAACCAATACATCTAGCAATCGGAGTAGCTGAAGGGTTTGTTACATCAGCAATTGTTACTTTTGTATGGAAGGCTAGACCAGAAATTCTAGAAAAGGCAGCTAAAGGAGAAGCTCTTGGTAATATATCTATGAAAAAGATACTTACTAGCCTTGTAATTGGAGTAGTTTTAGTTGGCGGAACGCTTTCTTGGTTTGCCTCTTCAAATCCTGATGGATTGGAATGGGCTATGGAAAAAACTTCAGGAACAGCAGAATTTGAAACACCAGATGGAATTCATAATACATTATCAGAAATACAAAGTAAGATAGCGTTTTTGCCTGATTACAGTTTTAAGACAAAGGAAGATGAAAGTGAAGAAGAAACACCTTTAGAAGTTGAAGAGCAATGGCCTGCAGTTAGTGCTGGAACAAGTGTTTCAGGTATTGTTGGTGGAATATTGACACTTGCACTGGCAGCATTCACAGGATTTGTTATCAGCTTAGTTAAAAAAAGAAAAGAAAGGTTTAATAATAAAAATAAGCTAGGTGGTAATGAACCCACCAGTAAAATTCTACAATAAGGATTTGATTTTACATGGCAAAAGTAATAAATTCTCTTTATAATATGAGACTTCTAGATGATTTAGCGGGGAAAGAAACCACAATACATAGGCTTCATCCCATTACAAAGTTATTAACTACAATTGTTTATCTAACTGTAGTTGTATCATTTGGAAGATATGAAATTAGTAGTCTTTTATCTTTTATTTTCTATCCTGTGGTTATTTTTGTGTTAGCAGAGCTGCCAGTTGTTCCAATCCTTAAAAGACTATTACTTGTAGAGCCTTTTATTATTGGAATTGGTATATTAAATCCCTTATTTAATCATCATACAATGGCTCTAGGAGGTATTGTTATTTCAAGAGGATGGGTAATATTTTTATCTATTTTCATAAAATGTGGGTTAACGGTGACTGTTAGTATTTTATTAATTGCAACTACAGGAATGGATAAATTGGCTGTATCATTGCGTATGCTGAAGGTTCCTAAAGTCTTTGTATTACAGTTGTTATTAACATATAGATATATATCTGTGCTGATAGAAGAGATTTCTAGAATGATGAGAGCATATTTCCTTAGGGCGCCTGGACAAAAGGGAATACATAGAAATGTTTGGGGTTCTTTTGCAGGACAGTTGATACTTAGGACATTTGATAGGGCGCAACGGGTGTATCAATCTATGAATATGAGAGGCTTTACAGGTGAGTATAATACAGGAAATATTGAAAAATTAAGAATTAGTGATTTTGCGTATTTAGCAGGTTGGAGCATATTTTTCATTTTAGCAAGAATTTATAATATACCTATGCTTATAGGTTCATTAATTACGGGGGTGATTAAATAGATGAGTTGTCATGAACTTGATGTAAGGAACTTGCATTTTTCTTATCCTGATGGACATGTAGCAGTAAAAAATATATCATTCACAATCCAACATGGTGAATCTGTGGGAATTATTGGTGCCAATGGTGCAGGAAAGTCTACAATATTGATGCTTTTAATGGGAGTTCTCTTTCCAAACAACGGAGAGGTGGTCATAGGAGATGTGAATGTAACAAAAAAAACATTACCCTTGATACGCCAGAGATTAGGAATGGTTTTTCAAGATCCTGATGATCAGTTGTTTATGACAACTGTATATGATGATGTGGCCTTTGGACCACGAAATTATAACTTTGATGAAAAAGAAGTTGAAATCAAAGTTACAAAGGCTTTAGAGTTAGTAGGAATATCTCACTTAAAAGATAGGGCACCCTTTAAATTGTCATGTGGAGAAAAGCGAGCTGCTGCAATTGCATCGGTTCTATCAATGGAACCGGATGTATTAGTTATGGATGAGCCAACAGCAGCTTTAGATCCTAAATCAAGACGAAGATTAATCAATTTATTAAAATGCTTTCAGCATACAAAGATAATAACTAGTCATGATTTAGATATGGTATTTGATACATGTAAAAGGGTTATCGTGATAAAAGAAGGTGAAATTGCTGCAGACGAAAACACAGTGGATATTTTAAATAACGAGGAATTACTAAATGACTGTGGATTAGAAATACCTCTTTCACTTCAGAATTGTCCTATCTGTGGAGCTTCAAAAAAAAGATTTATTTAGGAAGGTTTTTGCATATAAATGCAGAATAGTAAATAGATACAAGGATTTACTTATAGGAGGTAAATGAAATGGCAGAAACACAAGGTATATTAACATGGACTCTAGTATCTGAATGTCCAATTCCAAATGACGTTAATGATTTATTGGTGGAAGGAGAAGTAGCGATTGCTGCTTATAAAACATTCCGAGATAGTGCAATTTTTACTAATAAAAGACTAATTGTAAGAGATGCACAAGGGCTTACTGGTAAGAAAGTAGAGGTTTATTCGTTGCCTTACTCTTCTATTAACATGTGGTCTACTGAAAATGCAGGGAAACTTTTTGACCTTAGTGCAGAAGTTGAATTATGGACTAGAGCTGGTCAAATAAAAGTAAACCTACAAAAGGGAGTAGATGTCCGTAAACTGGATATGTTAATAGCCAACGCACTTTTAAAAGGATAATCATAGACATATGTAAAGTGAAAAAGCTTTAAACTTTGTTTGGAAATTTATTCCATATTGTAGGTTGCAGTGATACAATTCTGATATTTAATAAACAGCCGTTATTTAAGTTTTTAAGTAGCGGCTTTAACTTTTATAAACATTACCTTGAAATTCATTATCTACAAACTGGCTTATTATCCTTTGTTGCATTTCGGTGGGAATTAATGTAAAATAATAATAGGGGGTGATTAGATGGAAGAAGACATGAAGTTGAAATCAACACCAATACAAAGGAATGAATATGATGTTGCCATTGAATTAACTAATTTATACTTNNTATACTTTTCATATCGAACAGATTCACCAGAAGTTGAAGAAATTCAACAGGTATATGCTAGATTTTATGCTGTAGTTTGTGGAATGGATGTTAAATTTAGAAATGGTATACCTGTAAACAAGATTGAAGAATTGTTACCAGAATCATTAAAAGAAAAATAGGTTAATTGAAGAACTCTCATTATGAGGGTTCTTTTTTTAATATTTTTTAATAGAGTAGCATTTTAATGAAAAAATAGTGATTTAATCATTTAAATATGTAGAATTATTATGTATAATGTAGCTAAATGGAATATTATTTTATATAAAAACAAAGGGGGAAGGTGATTATTATTAGGAATAAAAGGATTTATGTTTTCATTGTAATTATGGCTGCAATAATGCTTTGTTTAGCTACTTATAGCGAAAACATAATAATGGCTAAGTCTAAAGATGATGAATTAATTAGTAATAAAATTAAAGCACCCTTTTATCCATGGGATAAAGAACTACCTAATATAGAAACACCAGAAGGATTTGATTGGAGAGAATTTCAAGGTACTACCCTAAATTTTGTAGTAGAAAATAATATAAATGCTAATATTCTTTCTAGGGAGTGTAGAAAGTTTACTGAGAAAACAGGTATTAGAGTGAACATTAGACCAATGGATTATACTACAATGATAAATAAAATAAATAATGATTTTATATCTGAAAGAGGAAAATTTCAACTTGTTTATGTAGATCCATATCAAACTCTTAATAGGTTTCATAATAATCTAGAGGATTTAAATTTATATAATAATGATCCTAGAATGCCTCATATACCAGGTGGTATGGAGGATTTCTTTGATGATCAGGTAAATATTTCATCTTACTTTGGTGATAAAACTAAGTTATGTGCCATACCTTTTGATACTACAACTATGATTTTCTTCTATAGAAAGGATATTTTTGAGAAGTATAGAGAACAGTTTATAATGGAAAATGGATTTGATTGGACTCCAGGACAGAAAGATTTTACTTGGGAAAGGTATTGTATTGTTTCTAAATGGATTGATGAAAATGTTCCAGATGAAGAAGTTAAATATGGAAGTGCACAAATGGCTCAATTACATAATTCAGTATATTGCGATTTTTCTAATGTCCTTGAATCCTATGGAGGAAACTATTTTGATGATCCCTATGTGAATACATTAGGAGTAGAAAAACCAAAAAAAGTTTCAGTTAAAAATGATTACCTTGAAGAGGGATTAAGTATGTACAAACAGATGGTAGAAGTAGGTGCACCAGATAGTATTAATTGGAATTGGACGGATACTTCGGAAGCTTTTAAAAACGGTGAAATCGCAATGATGGCAAACTGGGATGAAAATGGAGCTGTAGTAGAAAATCCTAATATTTCTAAAGTGGCAGGTAAGGTTGGCTATAGCATTTTGCCCTATGGAAATGC
Source organism: Clostridium sp. UBA5119 (assembly GCF_002414285.1). Classification (NCBI taxonomy): domain Bacteria; kingdom Bacillati; phylum Bacillota; class Clostridia; order Eubacteriales; family Clostridiaceae; genus Clostridium; species Clostridium sp. UBA5119. Next base: position 79,758 of record NZ_DHYX01000011.1, read on the forward strand.
GAGAAGTGCTAATATCTATGGAGGAGCAGGAATCGGAATTAATAGTGATGCTTCAGAAATTGAAAAGAAGGCTGCTTGGTTATTTATAGTTTGGGCTACTGCACCTCAGACACAAAGTATGGTTTTATGGGAACCAGAAGGTGGAAGCATGCCACCGAGAAAATCTGTGTACAATAGTATGGATGTACAAAACATCATAGAGAATGTAAAGAATAATACAAATGAAAGAAGTAATTTAAACCACTTACCTGCACTACTAGAGGTCTGGAAAGAGGATAATGTATATTTTAGATCTAAGATTAGTAATTTCTATTTTGTAGAGCAAATAATTATTAATAATGTAAGGGATATGGNNAGTAGCAGATAAAATTTTTAAAGAGTTGAGTTTACTACAATGAAGAGCGGGGATAAAATGAGAACTTCATGGATTAGAAAGAGCTTTAGAAACAAATTGCTAATTATTTTTATTCTATTAATATTTATACCTATTGGATTTATATATATTATTTATAACAATGTGATGAAATCAATTATTACTACAAAGTATAGTGAATCTGCAAAACAATCTGTATATGAGGCCGGAAGCAATATTGATTTTATAATTGATAGCATTGCTGATCTGTCAGACATGGTTGTTACTAATAGAGATTTTATAGAAAGTTTGAAAGGCTCATCAACTGAAAGTCATGAGGAATTAAATAATATACTGAGAAATTTTTGTACTACAAATGAAGAGGTGGAAAGTATATACCTTACAACTAAACATAATATTTATAATGTAGGGGCTAGTAAAACCTATGTGAAGCAGGTAATTGATATTAATAATATCAATAACACTCATGGTGAGTTAGTTTGGTTTGATACAATTCCTGTTAGAGTTAAGATATTGTCGGGAGAAATTCCTAAGAATTATTTTTCTTTAGGAAGAAAGATAATAGACTTAAATAGCTTAAAGGATATGGGAACAATATTTATTGATGTAGATGAAACCATATTAGAGGATTCTTATAAAAGTTTAATTACAGAGGAGAATAGCGAATTATTTATTTGTAATGAAAAGGGTCAAATAATTAGTCATCCTAATAAAGAAATTATAGGAAAGAATATAGAAGAAAAAAATTATGCAAAAGAAGTTCTATCATCTAATATAGATATGGGTTCAATAGAATTTACTGATGATAATGTTGAAAAGGTATGTATATACTCTAATATTACATCAACAGATTGGAAGATCGTAAAGATAGTAACCAAAGAGTATCTATACAAAGAAATTACAAATATGCAACGATATATGTTAATAGGTGTAATAATTTATGTAGTTATAACTATAATAATTTGTTTATTCTTTTCGTCTCAAATTTCAAAACCCATGGTGAGTATGAGAAATATGATGAAGAAGGCTGAAAATGGAGATTTACATGTGCGTATAAATATAGATAGAATTGACGAGTTAGGGGAACTTGGAAACAGCTTTAATAATATGATAGGGAAAATGAATGAAGTTGTTGATAAGTTAGTAGAAGAAGAAAGAATAAAAAAAGAGTTAGAACTTGAGACATTGCATGCTCAGATTAATCCACACTTCCTGTATAATACCTTAAATACTATAAAGTGGATGGCAAAGATACAAGGGGATAAATCTGTAAGTAATGCAGTAACTTCACTGATAAAACTTCTAAGGGTAAGTATAAACTTAGGAAAGGAAATGATTACTCTAGAGGATGAGATAGATTACGTTAAGAATTATATTAAAATACAAAATCTAAGATTCAATGAAAAAGTTAACATTATTTATAATATTCATGAAGACTGCCTTAATTGCTCAATACCGAAATTAATTTTACAGCCCATTGTAGAGAATTCTTTAATATATGGAATTAAGGAAGATGAAGAAGAGGAACCATTGGAAATATCTATAAATGCATGTATAGAAGGTGAAAACTTAATTATTCTTGTAGAAGATAATGGACCTGGTATCAGTGAAGAGGATTTAGAAAAAATCTTTGCTAAAGAAAAGGATGTAAATAAATTTAGTAAAGTTGGATTAAACAATGTTAATGAAAGAATAAAGCTTTATTGCGGTGAAGAATATGGAATTAAAATAGGAAATAGAAGTGAAATAGGTACCTATGTTAAGGTGACGATTCCTAGGAGTATAATGAGGAAAACTACTGGTGACTTTTTAGTAGATAAAGAGGGTGATGAAAGTTTATAAAGTTTTAATTGTAGATGATGAGGTTCTTGTAAGAGTAGGATTAAAATCCACAATAGATTGGAATAGCATAGGCTTTACAGTTATAGGTGAGGCTCCAAATGGTGAAAAGGCCTATGAGATGTATAAGCTATATAACCCAGATGTGATTATAACAGATATAAAAATGCCTAAGAAGGATGGTTTATGGTTAACAGAAGAAGTAAGAAAAGAAGATAGCTTAACTCAAATACTGGTATTAACCTGCTATGATGATTTTACAAATGTAAGACAAGCTCTAAAATATGGAGCTAATAATTATATTCTTAAATCAGAGGTAGAGGATGAGGAACTTATAAGTACCATGCTAGAGGTAAAAAGAAATTTAGACAATATGGATAAGAATACACTAGGTAAGGACAAGGCTAGTGAAACCTTAATGAAGACTAAAAATCAGCTTATAGAATATCTTATAGATGGTTCAAGTTCCTTTGATGAAGTAGATTTTGAGGGGTTTAAACAGATAAACTTTAATATTTATGGAGGGAAATATTCTATTTTAGGTTTCTTCCCTGAAGCTAATGATATTATTGCTTCCATTAAAGAAAGAGAAAATGTGAAAAATGCTATGATAGAGCTTATAACGTGGATATTTTCTAAAGAAAAAATACAGTGTCTTTTGAAGGAACAGGAGGATGGACTTATATATTTTATATCTAAGGAAGATATTAAATATGGTGAAGTACAAGAGGTAATTNNAAAAACCACTGTAATTCAATATTTTAATATTAAGTTAGATGTAATATATACACCTATATTTAGTGAGCTTAAAGAATTCCCAAATTATTTTAAGGAATATGTAGAAAGAACAAAAGATATATTCTATTTGCCTTTGGGTTCTGTAGTAGAAACTAGAGAAAATAAAGAATTGAAGGATATAAATATGCTGAAATTCGAAAAACAATCTAAGAGTATTCTTATTAACTTTATAGAAGAAGGAAATCTAGAGGGTGGAAAAAGTCATATAGAGAGTATAGAGAAGAAAATAAATGGTTGTAAAATATCAGAGTTAACATGTAAGCTTATGTATTGTAATATTATTGTTAGTATATTAGAAAAGTATGAAGAATATTTTCAAGGTAATGATTATGATACCTTATATCAGGGGTATTACAATAAAATTATGGATTCTACAAGAATTATGTTTATATCAAAACTAATGTGTAAATTTTTAGAGGAGATATGTCAGTTAGTTCTAAGAATAAGGGATGATCAGAATTCTAAATATATTATAAATAAAGTTGTGGAGTACATTGAAATAAATTATTCAAGTAAAGTTACTCTAGAAGATATCGCTACTCATATTAATCTATCTAAACAATACCTATCATTTTTATTTAAAAAAGAGACAGGAATAAATATTTCTTCTTATATCATCAATCTGCGTATAGAAAAAGCAAAGGAAATGATTAATAAAGGTGAAGACAGTATGAAAGTTATCTATCAAAGGGTAGGATTTACAGATCAACAGTATTTTTATAAGACTTTTAAAAAAGTAACAGGATTAACTGTAGGTCAATATAAAGATACCATACAAAAATAAATAAAGTGTAGCACATTAATACTATTTAACTATGTTAAGTAGTATTTTTTTATATAAAATTAAGATTAGTGAAAAAAATGTAGAAATATATATAATTATGTTGCACAAATACATTAATATATTACACAAAAATATTAATATATTACACAAAGAACTTTGTGAAAAATTAGGCGAGAATAATTTACACAAAACTAAGGTTATTTTCCATTATAGGTTAATAATTTTTTTATTATAATTATGCCATAGAATGAAATTAAAAGTTTACAAGGGGGGATAAAGGTGGAGAGCAATATACCAAAGCTAGAATTAAAAGGTATACAGAAATTTTTCCCAGGAGTAACTGCCTTAGCTAATGTAAGTTTTTCTGTTAAAAAGGGAACGGTTCATGTGCTTTGTGGAGAAAATGGAGCTGGTAAGTCTACACTTATGAAGATAATAAATGGTATATATCAACCTGATGGTGGAAGTATTCATATAGATGGAAAAGAAGTTAAGATACAGAATCCTATTGAAGCTCGTAGGCATGGTATATCTATGATATTTCAAGAGCTAAATTATATACCTGAGATTACTATTGAAGAAAGTATATTTTTAGGGAGAGAGCCTGTAAATAAATTAGGGAAAATTAATTGGAAGAAGATTAGAAAAGATACTGAAGAACTTTTAAAACAAGAAAATTTACCCTATTCGCCAACAACACAATTTAAGGATCTTACAGTATCAGATATACAAATGCTAGAGATTCTAAAGGCTATGTCTTATAATTCACAGGTTATTATCATGGATGAACCTACATCTGCAATTACTAGAAAAGAGGTAGGAATTCTCTTTGATAAGATTGCTGAATTAAAAAGTAAGGGTGTAAGTATAATATACATATCTCATAAGATGGAAGAAATCTTTAAAATAGCTGATGAAATAACAGTTATAAGAGATGGTGTTGTTATTGATACTAAGCCAGCTAGTGAGTTAGATATAGACAAGGTTATTTCTCTTATGGTAGGCCGTAAAATTACCAATGCATATCCTAAGGAAGATATTAAAATCGGAGAAACCATGTTAGAGGTTAAAGAACTAACTGATGGAAAGCACTTTGAGGATATTAATTTTCATGTAAAAAGAGGAGAAATTGTAGGTTTTGCAGGTCTTATGGGAGCAGGTAGAAGTGAAGTGGCTAGAACAATATTTGGACTAGACTCATACCTATCAGGTGAGATTAAAGTTAAGGGTAAGGAAGTAAAAATAAAAAATGTAAAGGATAGTATTAACAATGGAATAGTTATGCTATCAGAAGATCGTAAGAGATATGGAATAGTAGGAATTAGAAGTATAACTGAAAATGTATCCATATCTAATTTAGAGAAATTCTTTTATAAGGGTCATCTACATAGTAAAAAAGAGATTAGTAGTGTATCAAATATATGTGAAAGAATGAAGGTAAAATGCCCTAATTTAGAAACCTCTATTGATTCTCTAAGCGGAGGAAATCAACAGAAGGTAATATTTGCAAAGTGGATGCTCAGAAATNNACAAGGGGAATCGATGTAGGTGCAAAGTACGAAATATATAAACTTATTACAGAACTTGCAAAAGAAAATAGAGCAGTAATAATAATAAGTTCTGAATTACCAGAGCTCATAGGTATGTGCGATAGAATCTATGTTATGGCATCTGGAAAAATTACTGGAGAAATAGATAGAGAAAAGGCTACACAAGAAGCTATTATGAAGTTAGCTACAAGGGGGGAATAGAAGGATGAAGATGATAGATATTAGACATAAATGGTCGAGAACCTCAAGTAAATATAGTATTTACGTTGTATTACTTGCTATGTTTATGGCATGTTCTTTAATCAGTCCTGTATTTTTATCAGGAGAAAACTTAACAAATATATCAAGACAAATATCAATAACCACTATTATTGCTTTTGGTGAAACAATTTTAATTATATGTGGACTTATAGATTTATCAGCAGGTTCAGTTCTGGCTTTATCAGGTCTGCTTTCTGTTGCAGCCTTTAAGGCTACAGGTTCTTTGGAAATAGCATTGCTAGTTGGAGTACTTGTAGGTGTTATATGTAACTTTATCAATGGGATAATGGTAACTAAGTTTAAAGCACCTCCATTTATTGCCACATTAGCTATGCAAACTGTAGCAAGAGGTGCAGCTTTATTGTTTACTAATGGTCAAAATATTTATCAAATAGGAGACTTTATTGTACTAGGACAAAACTCTATAGGATTTATTCCTATTCCTGTAATATTCATGACTGGAATTACTCTTTTAACTTGGTACATCCTAAAACATACAAGACTAGGCAGATGTGTTTATGCTGTAGGTGGTAGTGAAGAGGCTTCAAGAGCTTCAGGAATAGATGTAAATAAAACTAAGATGAAGGCTTATCTCATAAATGGTATATTTGTTGGAATCGCAGGTGTGTTATTTATGTCTCGTGTTAATGCTGGGCTTCCTAATGCTGGTATAGGAGCAGAATTTGAAGGAATGACTGCTGCAATAATTGGTGGAACAAGCTTTACTGGGGGAATAGGAACTGCAGGTGGAACTCTTGCAGGAGCATTCATTATGGGATTCTTAAACAATATAATGAACCTAGTAGGAATACAATCTTATATGCAACAAGTAGTAAAGGGAGTAATTATTGCGTTTGCAGTAATTTACGATATAAAATCTAAGAACAAAAGAGAAAGCAGAAAACTAGGTAGTATTGCTGATAAAAATAAAGACAAAACCCTAGTAGAAACCGAAGGAAGTTCTGTTTAGATCAAATCAAGTTAAGTAAAAATCAAAATATAATGAAAAATAATATTATTAGGGGGAGACAATTGATATGAAAACAAAGAAAATATTAACTTTAGCTATGTCATCGTTATTAGCATTATCACTTACTGTGGGATGTACTAATACTTCAAAGGAGGAACCAGTTGCAGAAGGTGAAAAGACTTATAAAGTTGCATATATTGCAAGAGCACAAGGAGATTCTTTTGCTGCTTGGCTTGCAAATGCAGTAAAGGATGAAGTAGCTACAAACTATAAGGATGTACAGGTAGATATATTTGATGGAGATAGCAAGAATGAAGTTATAGCATCTCATATTGAGAATGCGGTTACAAAGAAATATGATGCAATTCTTCTTCAACCATTTGATTCTGAAGCACAAGTAGCACCAGCTATAGCAGCTATGGATAAAGGGGTTAAGGTTATTACAGTAAACAACCGTATTAATGATAATGATAGAGCAGCGGCAGTAGATGCAGACCCAGTTGATCAAGCTGCTAAAAATGCAAAACTTGCTTTAGAGCAAGTTCCTCAAAATGGAAAAGTTGTAGTTCTTATGGGACCAGCAGGTAATATGCACTCTGATAAGAGACGTGAAGGATGGGAAAAAGAATTCTTTGCAAAGAGACCAGACGTTAAAATCTTAGATGAGCAAATTGCAAATTGGAATAAAGATGAAGCGATGAGATTAATGGAAGACTGGATTCAAACTCATGGAGAAATTGATGCAATAATATCTATGAATGATAACATGTGTGTAGGAGCTCTTGAAGCGGCTAAAGCAGCAGGAAAGACAAATATATTATCATATGGTGTTGATGGAACAGCAGAAGCTTGTTTAGCTATAAAAAATGGTGAAATGACATCAACTACTCTTCAAAGTGCTTACGAGCTTGCAGAAAAAGCTGTTAAGTTAACATATGATGTTATGACTGGTAAAGTAGAGCGTGATACTATAATGGTAGATTGTCCATTAATAACAAAGGATAATGCTGATGAGTTTATAGAAATTCATAAAAAAGCAGGTAATATAGACTAATAAAAAAGTAGACCTTGTACAGTTTTGTGCAAGGTCTATAATTGAACTTAATTTAGGAGGAATAAAGATGATAAACAAGGCAGTATATATGTGTGGAACTCATAATATGGAAACAAGAGATATTGAGGTTTCAGCTCCAAAGGATAAAGAAGTACTTATAAAATTAGAATGTGTAGGGATATGTGGTTCAGATGTACATTATTATGAGCATGGTAGAATAGGGGACTTCATAGTAGATGGAGATTTTATTTTAGGTCATGAATGTGCTGGAGAAATAGTTCAAGTAGGCCCTGGAGTTAAGAATTTAAAAGTTGGAGATAGAGTTGCTTTAGAGCCAGGTCAAACTTGTGGTCAATGTGAATTTTGTAAAAGTGGTAAATATAATCTATGCCCAGAGGTTGAGTTCCTAGCAACACCACCATATCATGGTTCTTTAATGAATTATATAACATATCCAGAAAATATGTGTTTTAAACTACCAGATAATGTATCAACTAAGGAGGGTGCTTTAGTTGAACCTTTAGCAGTAGGATTACATGCTGTATCACAGGGAAATGTAAAATTAGGGGATACAGTTGTAGTTTTAGGTGCAGGATGTATAGGTCTAGTAACTTTATTAGCTTGTAAGGCATATGGTGCTACAAATGTTATTGTTGTAGATGTTATAGATAAGAGATTAGACTATGCCCTAAAATTAGGTGCAACTAAAGTTATAAATGCTAAAAATCAAGATGTACTAGCTGTAATAAATGAGATTACAAACAATGCTGGTGCAAATGTGGTTNNTTATTGAAACAGCAGGATCTGAGCATACAATAAAGCAGACACCTTACTTAGTAAAAAGGGGTGGAGCTATTGTATTAGTAGGACTTGCGCCAAAGGATATAATTGAGTTTGATTTCATGCAAATTATGACTAAAGAGGTTGAAATAAAAAGTGTATTCAGATATAGAAACATATATCCAGCAGCTATAGGAGCAATTTCTGATGGGAAAATTGATGTTAATGGAATAGTTACCCATGAATTTGATTTTAGTGATACAAAGGAGGCCTTTGACTATGTTATAGAAAATAAGAATGATGTAGTAAAGGCAGTTATTAAGCTTTAATAATTTTGATTGGAGTGGCTAGAAGATGAAGTACTTATTAGGCATAGATATTGGAACCTCAGGTACTAAAACAGTGCTATTTGATAGGGGAGGAAATCCGATTTCCTCT
>NZ_DHYX01000011.1:88623-89184 GCF_002414285.1 Clostridium sp. UBA5119
ACAGCGGAATATCCATTATATCAGCCAGAGATTGGTTGGGCAGAACAAGATCCACAAGATTGGTGGAAGTCAGTATGTATAACAATTAATCACGTTATAAAAGATAGTAATATAAATCCGGAATCCATTAGCGGTATTGGCTTATCTGGACAAATGCATGGTTTAGTTATGTTAGATGGAGATGGAAATGTATTAAGAAAATCTATTATTTGGTGTGATCAACGTACAGCCAAGGAATGTGTTGAGATTACTGAAAAAGTTGGAGAAAAAAGATTAATAGATATTACAGCAAATCCTGCTCTAACAGGATTTACAGCATCAAAAATACTTTGGGTTAGAAATAATGAGCCTGAAATATATGAAAAATGTAGGAAAATACTATTACCTAAGGATTATATAAGATATATGCTTACAGGTGAATTTGCTACAGAGGTATCTGATGCTTCAGGAATGCAGCTTTTAGATATTAAAAATAGGTGCTGGTCTAAGGAAGTCCTTAATGCTTTAGATATTCCTATAGAATATTTAGGGGATGTACATGAATCAATTGTAGTCAGTGGG
>NZ_DHYX01000114.1:0-159 GCF_002414285.1 Clostridium sp. UBA5119
CTATGTGGGGGCGTGGATTGAAATTTAAGAAGATTAGAATTGTAGAAATAGTTGATACTGGTCGCTCCCTATGTGGGGGCGTGGATTGAAATTCTTGAAGAATACCCAGGAGAAAGAGTCATTAATGGTCGCTCTCTATGTGGGGGCGTGGATTGAAAT
>NZ_DHYX01000114.1:293-2137 GCF_002414285.1 Clostridium sp. UBA5119
ATGTGGTTGTAAATTATATAATGGAAATGCGTAATTATTTCAACATGAAAATGTAGGATTTTATGCATTTCTATTTTTTATGTATTTCGTATAATGTAATTGATTTTACTAAGAGAGAAGGTGCAGAATGCGAAAAGACATTGAGAATAAAATTTATTCTTATACTAGGGAGGAGAGATATTTGATTAATAAGAGCGAGTTGGCAAGAAGATTAAATTGTGATCCGCGAACAGTGAATAGGTATCTTAAAATTCAATGGGGAGAGATAGCGCCTAAGAAATTCAGCCGTATCTACAAGTCTGTTTTAGACGACTATAAGACAACAATAAAATACAAAGTTGATACATATGGAGCTACCGCTATGGTAGCATACAAGTTTATTCAAAAGAAAGGTTATTCCGGTAAATATTCAACTGTTGCAGAATTCATTAAGAACCATAAAAATGAAGAAATAATTAAGGCTACAATTAGATTTGAAACCGCCCCGGGTTTACAGGCCCAAGCGGATTGGAAAGAAGAACTTACGATGATTAGTAAGTATGGGGAGGTGTTAAAAGTAAATATATTTTTGATGGTGTTAGGTTACGCTAGAATGAAATTCCTTCATTTAACTACTGATAGGACTCAAGCTACGCTTTTCTTATGTATGATAGAGGCGTTTAAGTATTTTGAAGGTATTCCCCATGAAATTCTATTTGATAATATGAAAACTGTGATTGATAGAAGTAAATCTACTTTTTCTAATGTTGAATTTAATAAGACATTTAAATACTTTGCTAATGACTTAGGCTTTAAGCCTATTGCTTGTAGAGCATATAGGCCACAAACCAAGGGAAAAGCGGAATCTTTAGCAAAATTAACTAACCGTTTGGTAGTATATAATGAAGAATTTGAAGGTTATTCAGAACTAGAAAACATTGTTAGATCATTTAATGAAGAAATAAACAATGAAGTATCTCAGGCTACGAACGAAGTTCCTTTGCTGAGATTTGAAAAAGAAAAAGAGTATCTCAAGCCTCTACCACTAATGGACATGCTATTATCGTATATCTCCTGGGAAAAAGTATATACGGTTACTAAAGAATCCATGATTAAGTATAAGGGTAAAAAATACTCTGTTCCAACCAAATATATTGGTAAAAAATTAAATATTACCGAAATTGGTGATGGTAATATCAATATTTATTATAATAACGATTTTATTGTTTGTCACTCTATAAGTGATAAACCTTTTAATTACAAATTTGATCATATGCATCAAATTTTGAAGTCTGACGCTTGCAAACATTTATCAGATGGAGAAATTACTGAGTTTATTAATGAGAATATGTCTATGCTGGACATTATTATAGGAGAGTGAATAATTTGTATTCAAAACTATTAAACAATCTTGAAAAACTAAAACTAGATGAAATGTATTCGTATATTCCTACTTACTTAAATGTTGTAACACAAAAGAATATAAGTGTATTAGAAGCCATTGTTCATCTTACTGATAAGGAAATAGAGTATAAAACTGAAATGGCTTCAAAGATTCAAATAAGTGTTGCAAATTTTCCTTATGTTAAGAGTTATGATGAATATGACTACGACTTTCAACCTTCGGTAAGTAAATCTCAAATCAAAGATTTATGCACATTACGGTTTATTGAAAAGAAAGAAAATATATTATTTTATGGCACGCCATGTGTGGGTAAAACCCACCTGGCGGCAGCCATTGGTATTGAAGCAGCTAAGAAACGTCAACTAACATATTTTATAACCTGTCACGATTTGATTCAGAATCTTAGAAAAGCTTACCATGAAAATAGGTTAGAGATAAGATTAAAGCATTACAGTAAATA
>NZ_DHYX01000114.1:2202-2580 GCF_002414285.1 Clostridium sp. UBA5119
CAATTAATAACAAAAAGATATGAACATACTTCAACTATAATAACTACGAATTAATCCTTTAGTAAATGGGGTGAAGTATTTTCTGATGTTACACTGTCTAACACCATTCTTGATAGGTTATTGCACCACTCTCATGTTATAAAAATAGTAGGTCCATCCTATAGAACAAAAGATATTATGGAACTAATGAAAGATTACCAACAGTAAAGTACTTTATATTTTTACTACATAGTACTATGAAATATTTATGCATTTTCATGTTGGCCTTTACAGATATGTCAACTTTAAGGTTTTAGAGTTGTGTTAAATTGAATGGTATTAAATAGTTGCAGTCATGTTTGTAGTAACAAGGGGCGTGAGAGTGTGAAATTATTTCTG
>NZ_DHYX01000075.1:0-2700 GCF_002414285.1 Clostridium sp. UBA5119
AGATATTCCGCCACCTCTCCCTTTGCTCATATATACAGGAATGCCTGCTGATGATAATGTTTCAATATCACGATAAATGGTTCTACTAGAAACTTCAAATTTCTCTGCAAGTTCTTTTGCTGTAACGGTTTTTTTATCAAGAAGTATGTATATTATTTCAAACATTCGGTTGATTTGCATATCTTCACCTCTATCATATTATAACACATGAATATGACATCAATATGTCGTATTTATATACTGACAAATAAAGAATGGCAGCCACATTATGGCTACCACTTATAAGTCTGAGAAATTCCCTTTACGGATGAGATATATTCCATCGGCGACATTCCAGTTGACTTTTTAAATTGCTTAGAAAAATGCTGCAAAGAATTATAAGAAAGAAAATGTGCGATTTCAGTAATATTCATACTACCATCACGAATAATTTCCTTTGCACGCTCAATCTTCATATATATGAAATAATCAATTACTCCACAGTTTTTATTTTTGTGGAAGAGTGAATGTAAGGTTGAATGACTGATAGAAAATTCATTGCAAATATCTGAAATTCTAATTTGCTCGCAAATGTGTAGCTGTAAATAATGCAAAATTTGTTCAAATACATAGGATTTATTAGAGCTATCACAACACTGTTTTTGAGAAGAAGGTAAGTTATTAACTTTTTCATCATCACAATGATGCCTCTTTATATGAATTAGAAATTGTTCTAGATATAATAAAATTAATTGCTGTGAGCCAAAAGGTGCACTGGACGAGAGTTTTACTTGTTCAATGGACGGAATATGGAGTGGCGTTGAAAATGCAGTGCGAGCTTCTGAAATGATTTGTGCAATTATAGTTTTTTCTACAGAAGACAGAGTTGTAACTTTAGAATCAAAAAAATGCATTGAAGGAGAACTACACAAAAATGAAATTGCAACTAAATTAGGAGCTTTCGTTCCTATTGCTTCCAAAGCATGAAATTCATTTGGTCTATGAAAAATTATATCTCCAGCATGGAGCTGATAATGCTCAGAGTCTGCTTGCACCATAACTGTTCCTTTGTCTACATATAGTAATTCCCAAAAATCATGAGACTCACCATGGAAAACAAAATCTTTCAAGTACTCAAAATAGTGAATAGTTACGATTTCAGTGATTTCAATTTCTTTTTTTAATCTAGTACTGATATAAGTCATACAAACAACTCCTTGCTTATGCATTATTATCAATTTATTTTAGCAAATATAACAAAAGAATACAATTTTATTCTATAGATATTTTGGATGATATGACAATTAAACTGGATGATTGTAAAAGCTAAGTTTTAAAAAAACATATATAATATATGTATTAGTGCAGAAATTATAGAAAAGGTATTCTCTATGCACATAGAAGTACCTTTTAAAAATATGAATAAAAAAATATGAATAAAAAATAGAAGTAAATGGGGGATATAAAATGAGTAAAAAAATAAAAGTAGCATTAGCTGGACTTGGTAGTAGAGGAAAAGACACCTATGCATTAACCGCTAAACTATTTCCAGAGAAAATTGAAATTGTAGCTATTGCAGACATTGATCCCGCAAAGGTAGAAGATGTGGCAAGGGAATATAACATTCCACAAAAGGCATGCTATTACAGTGCAGAAGAACTAATTGCTCAGGATAAGCTGGCAGATGTTATGTTTATTACTACTCAGGATAAGGAACATGTAAGACAAGCAATCCCGGCCCTTAGAAAAGGCTATCACCTGTTATTGGAAAAACCAATTTCACCAGACCTTGATGAGTGTAGGGAAATTGTAAAAGTAGCAAATGNNGTTGTATGTCATGTGTTGCGTTATACACCATTCTATACAAAATTAAAAGAAGTAATTAACAGCGGTATAATTGGAGAAGTAGTTTCTGTTATGGCAATTGAAAATGTGGGATACTGGCATCAAGCACACAGTTTTGTACGTGGAAACTGGAGAAACTCAAATACTACTAGCCCTATGATATTACAGAAATGTTGGCATGATATGGACTTGTTATTATGGCTCACAGGTAAAACTTGTAAGTCTGTGTCTTCCTTTGGAAGCACCTATTTATTCAAGAAAGAAAATGCGCCGGAAGGAGCAACAAAACGTTGTATGGATGGATGCAAAGCAAAAGCAAATTGTCCCTTTGATGCAGAAAAGATTTATATAACAAATGAAAAAACTGGCGTGGCAAAGGGAAATACAAAGTGGCCTGTCGATGTATTGGCTCTTCATCCCACTGTAAAAAGTATTACAGAAGCAATTCAAAGGGGACCTTATGGAAGATGTGTATATTACTGTGATAATAACGTAGTAGATCATCAGGTTGTAAACCTAAATATGACAGATGGTGCCACCATTTCATTGACAATGTGTGCATTCACTGCTACAGGTTCACGTTATCAGAAGATTATGGGTACAAAAGGAGAAATTGTTGCAGATTTGNNAATCGATATATCTAAGCTATCAACGGATTTTTCTGGTCATGCAGGGGGGGACAATCGTATGGTGGAGGAATTCATTGATATGATTGCAGATGATGGAGAACCCACTAATGCCATTACATCAGTAGATAAATCCGTAGAAAGTCATTATTGTGCAATGGCAGCAGAACAATCCAGACTGGCAGATGGAGTGATGGTTGATTTGGATACTATAAGAAAATAAAATGGGATTAAGTAATTAAGTAATTAA
>NZ_DHYX01000075.1:2764-4261 GCF_002414285.1 Clostridium sp. UBA5119
GTAATTAAGTAATTAAGTAATGTATTAAATCTAGATGAATATAAAGAAAGTGAAGTATAGGTGGAAATATGAATGAAACAACATTAGTAGTAATGGCAGCTGGTATGGGAAGTCGTTTTGGTAGTCTTAAACAGCTGGAGCCTGTGGGTCCAAATGGGGAAATAATACTTGATTTTTCTATATATGATGCAGTAAAAGCAGGATTTTCAAAAGTGGTTTTTATTATAAAAAAAGAAATGGAAGAGGATTTTCGAAATGTTATCGGCAAAAGAATTGAAAAGATAATAGATGTTGATTATGCTTTTCAGACACTAGACAAAATTCCTAAGGGGTGTTTTATTCCTGACAATAGATCTAAGCCATGGGGAACAGGGCATGCTGTGATTTGTGCTAAAAGTGCAGTTACCACTCCCTTTATGGTAATAAACGCAGATGATTATTACGGTAGCCATTCCTACAAAATAGTTGGGGATTATTTATCCCAAAATAAAGGTATGTGCATGGCTGGGTTTAGACTAAAAAATACACTAACTGAAAATGGCATGGTAAGCAGAGGATTATGCGAAATAGAAAAAGGATATTTAAAAAGTGTGGTTGAGCATACAGCTATTGATAAAAATAGTGGAATACCTCTTAATTCTATGGTATCTATGAACATGTGGGGATTTGACACTGATATATTTCATGTGCTTGAAGAGGACTTTACTGTATTTTTAAATGATTTAAAAAATCCATTAAAGGATGAATTTTATCTTCCTTCAGTAGTTGATAATATGATTAAAACACAAAGTGCAAAGGTGAAAGTCCTTGAGACATTAGATAAGTGGTATGGAGTTACATACAAAGAAGACTTACTTACAGTTAAAAATGCTATAAACCAAATGATTAGAGAGGGATTGTACCATGGAATATAAACTGCATCAGGTTTTAAAACAGTTTAATATTAACACTGAAATGAGCTCTTATGGTGACGGATATATAAATGATACATATATTGCAAAACCATATATATTGCAAAGAATCAATAGTAATGTGTTTAAAAATCCTGAGGATTTAATGGAGAACATTGTAGCTATAACAGAGCATCTGAAAAAGAAAATCCTTCTTAGTGGAGGAAATCCTGACAGGGAAACACTAACAATAATAAAAACTAAGGATGGTGAAAAATACTATAAAACCGATGAAAATGATTATTTCAGGGTATATAAGTTTATAGATAATGCAGTGACCTACGATAAGGTTGAAGATCCTATGCAATTTTATTATGGCGCCAAGGCCTTTGGTAAGTTTCAAAATATGTTGTCTGATTTTCCAGTTGATAAATTATATGATACAATACCTAATTTTCATAATACAGCCACCAGGTTTGAGGATCTGTTAAAAGCAATTGAAAATAATAAATGTGGCAGATTAGAAGAAGTGGGAAAAGAAATTGAATTTGTAAAAAAACGCAGAAGAGATGTGAGCATCATATTAGATGCAATGAAAGATGGAAGC